>NZ_JBEXDZ010000048.1:0-58957 GCF_040606085.1 Streptomyces sp. NPDC005485
TCGTACTGGACGTACTTGGGGCTTCGGCCGGTGCGGCGAGGGTGCGTGCCGGGCGCCGTGGGTGCTGTGCGGGACTTTCAAACACCCCCTAGGGGCAGCTGAGCCGCGTGTCGCCCGTGTCCGTCGTGCAGGTGTCCGTGCCGAGGCCGCCGTTGGCGGTGTCGTTGCCGGAGACGTTGTCGACGGTGTTGAGCCTGTCGTTGCCGTAGTTGCCGATCAGGTTGTCGTTGCCCGGGCCGCCGTTCAGGGTGTCGTCGTTGTAGCCGCCGTCGAGGCGGTCGTTGCCGTAGTTGCCGTACACGGTGTCGTTGCCGTAGCTCGCGTCGACGGTGTCGTCGCCACCGAGGCCGCAGATCACGTCGGTGCCGTAGCCACCGGTGAGGGTGTCGTTGCCGCTGGTGCCGATGCGGGTGCAGCCGCGGGCGTTGTTGACGGTGGTGGTCGCCGTCGCGCTGTTGTTGCCGGGGGTCGGGTCGGACTGGCCGGCGCTCACCGTGGCCTTGTCGGTGAGGGTGCCGGTGGCGCGGGGTTCGGCGACAACCGTGACCGTGGCCTTCGCGCCGGGGGCGAGGGTGCCGAGGGAGCAGGTGCCGCCGGTGGTGCAGGTGCCCTGGGAGGGGGTGGCCGAGACGATCGTGGCGGCGGGGCCGGTGAGCGCGTCCGTGAGAGCCACGCCGGTGGCCGTGGTCGTGGCGCTGTTGTTGGTGACCGTCACGGTGTACGTCGCCCGGTCACCGATGCTGACCGTGCCCGTGCCGGACTTGGTGACGGACAGGTCCACCCCGGCGGGCGGCGGAGGAGGGGTGCCGGCGCCGCCCAGGTAGCGGGCGAGGGCGCGGTCGTCGCCGCTGGTGCCGACCGCGACGATCCTGCCGTCGGACCGGAGGGCGAGGCTGTTGACCTGGGCGGCGGCGCCGAAGCCGGTGCTCGTGCGGCCGCCGGTGCCGAACCCGGTGTCCAGAGTGCCGTTGGTGTTGTAGCGGGCCAGGGCGAAGCCGCCGTCGGCGCTTCCGGCGGCGACGATCCGGCCGTCGGGCTGAAGCATCAGGTCCCGCACGCTGCCGTTGGTGCCGAAGGGGGTGTTCACGACACCGCCGGTGCCGAAGCCGCCGTCGAGCGTGCCGTCGGTGTTGTAGCGCACCAAGGTGAAGCCGGGGCCCGCGCCGCTTCCGGCGGCGACGATCCTGCCGTCCGACTGCACCACCACGGCCTCACCGAAGTTGTAGCCGCCCAGGTCCGTGACGACGCGGCCGTCGCCGCCACCGAACGTGGTGTCGAGGCTCCCGTCGGGGTTGTAGCGGACGACCGCGAAGTCGAAGGCCGTCTCGCCCGTGTCGCCGAATACGACGAACCGGCCGTCCGGCTGGAGCGCCATGTCCTTGCCCTGCACGCCCTGCTCGAAGGCGGTGGTGACCTCGCCGTCACCGCCGCCGAACGCGGTGTCCGGGGTTCCGTCGGGGTTGTAGCGGACCGCGGCGATCTCACCGCCCGCGGTCCCCGAGGCGAGGATCTTCCCGTCGGGCTGCACCGCGACCGCCCAGCCGTCCTCGGCGCCACCGGCCAGTTCGGGGATGACCCAGCCGGTGCCCCCGAAGCTGGTGTCCAGGGTGCCGTCGGGGTTGTAGCGGGCCAGCGTGAACCAGCAGCAGCCGCCGCTCTCCTCCCCGAACCGCTCGGTCCGGCCGACCACGACGATCTTGCCGTCGGGCTGCAGGGCCGCCCCCTGGGCCCGGTCGTCGCCGCCCTCGAAGTCGGTGGTCACCTCGCCGTCGCCACCGAACGAGGGGTCGAGGCTGCCGTCGGGGTTGTGCCGCATCAGGGAGAAGTCGGGCGACGGGGCGTCGGAAGCCCAGTTCACGCCGACCGTGACGATCTTGCCGTCGGGCTGCAGGACGACGTCCTCGCCCTCCTCGTTCTGGCCGCGGTCGACGGTCACCTTCCCGCCGGTGCCGAACGAGGTGTCCAGGTCGCCGGGTGCGGCGAGGGCGGTACAGGGCATCGCGACGACGAGTGCGAGCGCGGCGGCGGCCAGAGCTGCCGCGCGGAGGGATCCCCGTAGGGAAACAAGGGTGGACATCCGCCCAGCTTCGGGAGGTTCCCCCGGCGCTATCGCGCGGCTTACCGGCGGCTGGGCCCACTGCGCCGCGGAGTCCACTCTCGGGGGTGACGGCGAGGCCGTCTCCCCCGCGACCGGTTCCTCAGCCCGGCTGTACGGACCTCAGCGCCGCCAGCAGCGCACGGGCGTCGCGGACCGTGGGATGGCCGTCCCCGAGGTGTACGGCGACCTCCTCCACGACGCGTTCGGCGTACTCGGTTCCGCTCGCGCCGTCATAGCCGAGCATGGCGTGGGAGACCTTGAGACGCAGGGCCAGGGGGTGCTCCTCGCCGAGCCGGGAGCGGGCCTCCGCGGTGAACGCGCCGCATTCCCGGCGTACTTGGTCGGTCGGCTTCGAACCGCCCTCGCGTTCCCAGGCGAGGACCTGGGCTTCGAGGTCCTGGGCCGCGGTGTCGGGCGTGCGGTCCTCGGGCGGTACGTCGCCGCCCGCGCCGCCCCTCCCCTGCCGTGCGGCCACCGTGGTGGCGTCCGGGCCCTGCTGCCTGGTGCGAACCAGCGTCTCGAAGCGGCGGGTGGGCGGCAGGCCGGCGTGCTCGCGGATGAGGGTCGTCGCCTCGTCGGGCAGGAGCGGCGGGGTGAATCGTTCCGCCCCCGGGTCGCGGAGTTCGCCCTCCGGGCCCTTCGCGAGGGCGGCGGCGACAGCGGCGGGGGTCGGCCGTCGGGCCGGGTCGAGCTGGAGGCAGGAGCGGACCACCTCTTCCAGTTCGGCGGGCATCCCGGCCAGGTCGGGCGTGCCGTCGCAGATGTTGCTCATCACCGCGAGCACCTTCTTGCCCCAGGGCAGGCGCCCGAGGGCGAGGCGGGCGAGGAGTGTGCCGAGCGACGGCTTCGTCCAGGTCCTCCGTCCGCATGGCCGCCTTCGCCTGTGAGACCAGCGCGCCGAGCGTCCGGTCGCTGCGGGCGCCGTACAACTCCCGGCATTTCTCGGCTATTTGGCCGTACATGCGACTCGCCCGCGAGAGGTCGCCGCTCCGCTCGATCTCCGCGGCCGCCGCGACGAGGTCCTCCAGGCTGTCGTGTCCCCGCTCGTGGCCGAAGGGCAGAGCGCCGGCGAGTTCGGCGTAGCGCCTACGGGCGATGCCGGCGAGTTCGTGATGGGCGCCCAGTTCGGCCTCGGCGGTCTTCAGCATCCGGGTGTAGGTGCGCAGCGCGGCGGCGTTGTCGTCGGCCTGCTGCTGCCAATGGCCCAGGTCGCACAGGAGGTTGAGCGCGGCCTCGGTGCGGCCCTCCTGTTCCGCCGCGCGGTGCATCTCCCCATAACGGTGTACGGCCTCCTCGCTCCGTCCCGCCCGGCCGTGCCAGTGGGCGAGCTGGTGGCGGGCGAGGCCGGTGTCCTGGTGGTGTGGCCCCTGGAGGCGCTCACGGTCGGACAGGAGCTGCGCGAACAGCTGCACGGCGCCTTCCGCATCGCCGGACTCCCCTGTCCAGTGGGCGAGTTGGTGCCGCAGGGCCAGGGTGGTGAGGTCGTCGGGCCCGGGGGCGGACGTCGCCTGGACGACCAGTTCGCGATAGCGCTTCACGGCCTTGCGGGGTCGGCCCTGCCGGCCGTCCTGCTCGGCCGAGGCGCTGCCGTCCCGCAGCCGGGCGAGCACATCCGCCGCCGGTTCGCCGGACGCCGGCGTGGTGTTCCGTCGCTTGCCGACCCATCGCACACAGACCCCCCGGAGCTGCAGATCGGCCGACATCCCGCCCCGCACGGGGACCGAATGAAGAGCCCGTAGGCGACAAAATACCCCGATCCGCGAGGAGTTGACCTTATGAACAACCGATCACTGTCCCGCTACGCTCGGCCGGATGAACGAACAGGAAAGCGAGCCGGTCGCCTCGTACGCCGACGAACCCGCCCTCTGGCGTCGGTTCGCGCGACTTCTGCCGTCCGCCGAGGACGCGGCCGAGTTCCAGGACTGCTGGGACATCGGCGAGCAGGAGGCCGGGCTCCAGTTCGTGCTGCTCCCGCGGCTCCTTGAGCGGGGTGTACCGATCGGCGAGACCACGCGGGCCGAGCTGGCGGTCATGGCCGAGACCTGGACCATGTGGGACGCGCTCGGCGCCGACATCGCGCGCTGCCAGGGCGATCCCGCGCAGGACGCGTCACTGCGGCTGGTGGAGTTCGACGGTGACCGCGAAACGCCGGGGCCCGCCGGGGTCCAGGAACCCGACGGTCCCCTGCTCGTCCCGTGGATCACCTGCACGCACTGCGGGCAGGTGCTGGCCCGCGCCCACCGACGGGAGGAGTGGGGCGGCCTCTCCTACCTTCCGGAGTCGTACGTCGTGTTCGGCCCCGACCGCGGCACGGCACCCAGCACGTTCGCCCAGGACTCCGCCTGGGACGCCCTCACCGCCTTGCGGACGGCCTGCCCCGGCCGCGAGGACTCGTCGGCATCCGAGGGCCGCTGAGGGCACCCCTCCCGCGTCCGGATGCGGCGCGGGCGCGGGCGAAGCCTGCCCTCGCGAGCCTGTTGAACGGGCTCGATCCGGCGCTGCGGGACCTGTCCGCGGGCGCGCCACTTCCACGCGCTTCACCCGCAGGGTGCGGAGGGTTCGATTCGGCCCCCTCCGCGCCGCGGGCCCACGCACGATCAGCCGTATGCGCATCCAAGGCGTCAACGTCCGCAGACGAGTGGTGGTCCGGCTGTCCGCCGTCGCCGTCCTGGCCGGCGGCCTGCGGGCCCTGCGCGCTCTGGTGACGGGCGCAACCGAGCCGCACGACGCACTCGGCCTGCCCATCGCGGTCGCGGCCCTGGCCTGCGCAGGCCCAGGTCCGTGACCTATCGGCCTATGTACACTAGGTCATTACCTAGGGCTCCTAGGTTTCAAGGTGTGCGGAGGTGGATCACCCATGGTCCGAGCAGGGCTCACGGCCGACCGGCTCGTGGAGGCGGCCGCCGACCTCGCGGACGAGGTCGGATTCGAGAGCGTCACCCTGTCCGCGCTGGCGCGGCACTTCGGTGTGAAGGACGCGAGTCTGTACTCGCACGTCAGGAACCTCCAGGACCTGCGGACACGCGTTGCGCTGCTCGCGGGCGGGGAGATGATCGACCGGATCGCGGCGGCGGTGGCGGGGCGGGCGGGCCAGGACGCGCTGGCCGCGTTCGCCGGCGCCTACCGGGCGTACGCACTGGAGCGGCCGGGACGGTACGCCGCCACCCAGATCCGGATGGACCAGGCCCTCCTCACCGAGTCCCCCAACTTCCGGCGCACCGCCGAAATCACGTACGGCATGCTCCGCGCCTACGGCCTCGAAGAACCCGACCTCACCGACGCCGTACGCCTGTTGCGCAGCACCTTCCACGGCTACTGCGCCCTGGAGGCCACCGGCGGCTTCGGCGCCGCCCGTGACGTGCAGGCGTCCTGGGACCGGGCCATCGCCGCGCTGCACGTGGCACTGGAGCAGTGGCCTCGACAGGAGAAGAGCAATGACTGATCCGACCGACCTGTACTACGACGTGCGCGGCGTCGGGCCCGTGCTGCTGGTCATTCCCGGCGGGGCCGGGCATCCCATGGGCTTCGACGCGTTGACGGACCGGCTCGCCAAGCGGTTCACCGTCGTGACGTACGACCCGCTGGGCCTCGCGCACGGCCGGCTCGGCCTGCCCGTCGGCGAGCAGAGCGTGACGGCGTGGAGCGAGGGCGCCCATCGCGTGCTCGGCGAAGTCCTGCCGGACGGCGAGTCCGCCTACGTCTTCGGGACCAGCTCCGGCGCAATCGCCGCACTCGACCTGCTCGCCCGCCGTCCGGAGCGCCTGCGGCGCGTGGTGGCACACGAGCCGCCGGTCGTGGAGGTGCTGCCGGACGCGGACGTGCAGCGGGCCATGTTCGCGGAGGTGTACGACGTCTACCGCGCGGCGGGCCTGGGTGCAGGGGCCGCCCGGCTCGGCGCCGGGCTGGAGGAGCGAGCGTGGACCGCGGACCGGTCGCTCGACTCCCAACGCCCTTCTGCTGATGATGAGTTGACCAAGCCCATGGCACTCTTCCTCACCCGTGTCCTGGGTCCCTTCACCGCCTACATGCCGGATACGACCGCTCTCAAGCAGCTGCCCGGACGTCTCGTCCTCGGTGCGGGGGTCGACTCGCGCGGCCGACTACTGCACCGTACGGCCACGTTGGTGTCCGAGCTGAGCGGCGGCGAATTCGTCGAGTTTCCCGGCGGTCACATCGGCGTCGCCGAACACCCGGCCGACTTCGCGGAGTTGCTCGCGCGGACGCTGCTGTCGGTCACGGTGCACTGAGCGCCTGCACCTCGGCGTAGGTCGGGGCGGGGCCGCGGGGCGGGCGTCCGGCCCGGATGTCCGCCACGCCTTCCAGGGCGGCGCCCAGTGCACGCCGGTAGAGGTAGGAGCCGAGACTGACCCTGCGCACGCCGAGGTCGGCGAGATGCGGGAAGGCCGGGCCGGACGGGGAGTAGAGGATGTTGAGCGGGACGTCGAGGGACTTCACGAGAGCGGCGATCCGCTTGTCGTCCGTCAGGCCCGGCACGAACACGCAGTCCGCGCCCGCCTGTTGGTAGGCCTCGAGTCGCTTCATCGTCTCCGCGCCGTCGCCCAGCCAGTACGTGTCGGTGCGGGCGTTCACGAAGAGGCCGGGCACGGCTGCCTTCACCGCGGCGATCTTCGCGGCGTGCAGGCCGGCCGAGCCGAGGCCGTCCTCCAGGTTGATGCCGACGGCTCCGGCGGCGGCCAACTCCCGTGCCACCCGGGCGACTTCGTCCGGATCGTCACTGAAACCGCCCTCGGCGTCGACGGACAGGAGGAACGGCCCCTGGCCGAGTTGCAGGGTCAGCCCCAGGGTCAGGTCCCGGGTCGCCGCCGAGCCGTCCGGCAGTCCGGCCGCGGCGGCGACACCGAGGCTCGTGGTGCCGATCGCCTCGAAGCCCTCGGCGGCAAGAGCGGCCACCGAGGCGTGGTCCCAGGCGTTGGGCAGGAGCAGAGGTGTGTCGGCGTGGTGGAGTGCGGCGAACGCGGTCACGGTCATACCGGAACGGTAGGGCCGGATCGGTTCGGTGCGGGCCGAACTGTGGCGGGATTTCACCCCCCCTCCGCCCCTACCCGCCCCGTTGACCTGGGGGCTGCGCCCCTCTCCCCCTGCATCGCGCTTCGCGCTCGTCCTCAAACGCCGGACGGGCTGAAACCACGCCCCCCTCGGGTGGGTGGGGGACCGGGACGGCCGAACCGTCCTCAAACGCCGGACGGGCTGAAATCCTCCGGCAACCTTTCCGCGTGCCGCGGCGACCCACCCACATGACAACCGCAAGACGCACCACCTCCCACCGCCGTCGCCGCAGCGGCGCCCGTAAGCCGGTCGTGGGCGCTCTCGCCGCCGCCGGCCTGCTGGCCGGGGCCTGGTACGCGACGGCGACGACGACGAACGGCTCGGGCGGCGGGCAGAGCACCTCGGCCTCGGCCGAGAAGTCGGCCACCGCCTCCGAAGCCGCGTCCGGCTCCGGGTCACCGTCGAGCACCGCGCCCACCGCGAGCGCCTCGACGTCGTCCAGGGCCAAGGCCAAGGCCGCCGCCTCATCGGCCACGAAGACCGCCAAGTCCGCCGCGACCGCGACGGGCACCCTCGCCGTCACGAACACCACGGTCACGCTGGCCGCCAAGTTCCCCTACCTGTCCGCGGGTTACAACAGCACCCGCGAGTGGACGCGCACCACGACCGCGGTGGCCCCGGACGGCACGCTGCGCGTCGCCTGGCCCGCGGCCGACGGGGTCCACGTCACACCGCTGACCGCGGCGGGCAAGCGGTCCGCGAAGGACACGGTCGTGAAGGGTGCGAAGGAGGTCGGCGGACTCGTCGCGCACAACGACGGCTTCGCGCTGCTGACCCGGGTCGCCGACACGAACAAGTGGAAGGAGACGGCCGCGGCGCTGATCCGCTACAAGAACGGCGCGCAGGCCTTCCGTACGAAGCTGACGGGGACCTCGTCGCACGACACGGCGCCGCTCCTCGACGGCCAACTGGCCTGGAACGGCACGAAGTACGGCGCGTACTTCGTCGTCCACGGCGCTGGTGGCTGGACCGACGGCCACTTCGGCGACAAGCTGATGTACCTCGGCTCGACCGGCGCGAAGCTGAGCGGCGGCTGGAGCTGGGGATGCAGCCACAACGAGGGCATCGCGCTGCACGCCGAGTCCACCGGCGCGTTCACCTCACTCTGCTTCGACGACTGGCGCTCGGGCCTGTTCGTGTCGACCGGCATCGGCGCACCCGACACCGCGCCCGTCGTCCAGCGCGAACAGTGCTGGGCCGGCTACTGCGGCGGCACGTTCGCCGGCCGCACCGGCGACCTGGTGAAGTCGTCGACCGGCCGCTACGCCACCGCCTTCGCCTCCCGCGGGGCCGCCTCCGCCGCCAAGAACCCGGACGACTCGAGCGGCCGCGGCTGGACCGTGAAGCCGAAGACCAAGACCCACCAGGTCGCGGTCGCCTTCCTCAAGAACCGCAACACGCCCTCGGGCAAGCCGATTTACCTCACGAGTGCCGCGGGCACCGAGAACGTGAACGTCCACGTGGCGCCGTACGGCAAGGACCGGCTCCTCGTCTCCTGGGAGTCACTGAGGAACGCCACGTGCGCGGACGGCACCTGCAAGGGCACCTTCAGCGGCACCCACTTCCGCCTCGTCGACTGGAACGGCACGGTCAAGTCGGCGGACAAGGTGGTCTCGGCCCGCATCACGGGCGACATCGCGGTCCAGAAGGACGGCACGCTCGCCTGGGCGTACCCGCCCGTCACACCGTCGTACGCCACCGCACTCACGGGCTCCTCGCCCACGACCTCCACGCTGAGGATCGCCCGTCTCAAGCCCTGACCCGGCCGCGCTGCGACGCGGTGTCACCTCAGTCCGTCCGCGATCGCCCGGCCGGTCTCCCGTGCGGTGAGATACGGCCGGACGTCGTGCGCCTTGGCTCCGTTGTGCACGAGCGCGTCCTGCACGCGGCTGCCGAACAACGGCGCCAACTCCTTTGCCAACGCCACGGCATCGCCCCGGTCCGCGATGTTGGACCAGCGTTTCACGGGCGCCGGCCAACGGCCGTGTCCGGCGCCCGGCGCGGGGACGAGCCGGTCGAAGACCAGGCTGCGCACGCCGAGGGGGGAACCGAGGGTGACGAGCGAGAGGTCCCGCAACTCCGGGTGGGCGCAGAGCACTTCGTAGGCGACGACCGTGCCCAGGGAGTGGGCGACGACCACCTCGGTGTCGGCGGTCAGCGCCTGCGCGAGCCGGTCGCGGACCGCGGCGCGCAGCTCCGGCTCGGTGAAGTAGCGGCGTACCTGGCGGGCGCTGTGGATCACCAGCCGTTCGCTCAGTCCTGCGAAGAAGGAGCAGTGGCTCAGCGCGTCGAGGGCTCGCTGCACGAGGTCGGGCGTACGCAGCCGGACAGTGCGGTCCGGTCCGGTGACCTGGCTCTCCGCGCGGGCCGCCGCCTCCCACCAGGCCAGCAGGAGTTCGCGTTCCAGGCCGTCCTCGACGTCGCTCGCGTCGAGTTCGGGGATGCCGAGTCCGCGATGGCCGGCGGGGCGGAAGAGGTCACCGTAGAACGCCATGGAGACGTCGCTCCGCCGCAGCCTCGGACCTGCCGCGAGGGTGACGCCGTCGGCCAGCGCGGGGAACCAGTCGGCGAGCAGGCTGTCCGCGCCCTTGTACTGCTGGGCTATGCCGTGCGCGAGGACGAGGCGGGTCATGGGGCGTCGCCCTGGGGCGCCGGCGCGTGGGCGATATTGATGCCGAGGACCACGACGCCCATGTCCGTGGCCAGACAGACGTGGCCCGCGTTGTCCACCGCGATGTCGTTGATGCCGCCGCCGACGTCGAGTTCCGCGGTCCAGGAGGCCGACCGGGTGTCCCAGATGCGGGTCAGTCCGTAGCCGTCGCCCGCGATGAGCATGGGGACGCCGTGGATGTCGGCCGACTTGACGGCGCTGACGAGGAAGGGGAACGGCTCCAACTCGGGCCCTGTGTCACGCTGTTCGGCCAGGTCCCAGAAGCGCAGCCGCCCGTCGCCGGCGCCGGACACGAGGACGTCCTTGCCGAGACGGGCGAACGCCACACTGAACGCCCCTCTGCCGTGGCCGTCGATCGGCTCGGCGAACGGTTCGCCCGTGCGCAGGTCCCACAGCCGGACCGTCCCGTCGAGCGAGGCGCTGGCCAGCAGGTGCGCGTCCCCGAGGATGCCCACGCGCAGGCACATCACCTGTGCCGTGTGGCCGGACATCGGCGGGCACATCTGGGCCTGAGTGCCCAGTTCCCAGGCGTGCAGGGTGAAGTCCTCCGCCACCGACACCGCGAACGCCCTGTCCTCCAGGGTGTGCAGGCGGGTCTTCCACGAGGTGCCGAACCGCTTGCCGAGCCGTCGTCGTGGCTCCAGGACCCAGACGTCCGCCTCCGACCAGCTGCTCGTCACCACCACGGTGTCCTCGCCGAGACGGGCGCTCGTCGTGTCGAAGAGTTCGTAGTTGGCCGATGCGATGTGCGCGGCGATCTGCTCCCCGTCGTCGAGGTCATGGATCCTCACCCCGCCGTATTTGCTGCCGGTGATCACCATCGCGCGGTCGGAGCCCCGGACGATGTCCGCGGAAACCAGTGCGTTGTCGACACCGCACAGCGGTTCCCCGACAGGTCTCATGGTGGTCATGTCCCACATCCGCACCTCGCGGGTGAACGCCGTCACGGCCACGGGAACTCCGTCGGCCAGGCCCAGCGCGGGCGCCGGACAGGGCGTCATCGATTCGCCGAGCCGCGTCAGCCCCTCCAGCGGCGCTCCCAGGGCCGTGGCGCTCTCCAGATCCCAGACCCGTACGGTGTTGTCGTAGGCCACGGATGCCACCAGCACGGTGTCACCGGTACGCGCGAGGGTGCCGGCCAGCACGCTCTGGGTGTGTCCGACCAGGGGGCCGCCGACGTGGGCGCGCGTCACGATGTCGTGGACGTAGACGCCGTTGCCCTCCCGGGTGGACAGCACGACGGGGCGGTCGCCGTCGAAGGCCACGCCCAGCGCCCGTTCGTACAGGGTGAGGTCCTCGAGGTCGAAGTGCGCCATCTGCACGGCGGTCCCGGCGCCGTCGACGCGCCAGAGGTAGGCGTGGTCGAGGGAGGTCGCGAGGGCGATCTCCAGCGCGGGGCCGGACCGTCGGGCGGCCAGGTACTGGATGCCGCCCTGATGGCCCGACAACGGTCGGGTGACGGCCTGCCCGGTGACGGTGTTCGAGATCCGCACCGTCCCGTCCTCGCTGCCGCTGACCACCACCGCCTCCCCGTGCAGCGCGCCGAGCGCAACGCAGCGCACCACGTTGGTGTGCCCGGTCGACGGCGGTCCCAGGGGTCTGCCGGTGAACGGCTCCCAGCACCGGACGGTGGTGTCGGCCCCGCCGGTCACCGCGACCGGCCGGCCCCTGACACTGCCGAGCGCCACCGCGAGTACCTTCCCCTGGTGCCCGTCCAGGGGCGGGCCGGCCTGCACCCGGGTGCGGAGGTTCCACAGCCGGGCGGTGCCGTCCGCCCCGCCCGTGATCGCCATGGGCACGTCGCACACCTCCCGGACCGCCACGCAGTGCACCTGCCCGCTGTGGCCCTCCGTCGGCCGGTCCGCCGACAGATCCCAGATACGGGCCGTACGGTCCCGGCTGACCGTGACCGCCAGCGAGCTGTGCCCGCGGCTGGTGAGGGCGGCCGCCATGATGTCGTGGACGTGGCCTCGCAGCGAGGGGCCGAGCTGACGCAGGGTCCGCAGATCCCACAGTCGTGTCTCCAGACGTCCGCTCGTCAGGGCCACGCTGCGGCCGCCGAACCGTCCGATCACCACGGAGTGGACACCGCTGCGCTCGAAGTAGCGGTGCGCGATGACGGGTTCGCCGATCTGGCGGCTGGTGGCCAGGTCCCACAGGCTCAGCATCCCGGACCCGTCTCCGACCAGGGCGACGGTCCGGCCGTCCTGCTTTCCCACGCTCAGGGCGGTCACCTCCTCCACCGGGCCGACCAGCGGGCTGCCGTAGGGCCGTGGTGTGCCTCCGTCCGGGACCTCGCTGAGATCCCAGATCCGTACGGCCTTGTCGTCCCCGCCGGTGACCGCCACCGGGCATCCGTCGATCTCCCCCAGGGCCGCGTCCCGGACGGTGCGGCGGTGCGCGGACATGTCACCGCCCAGCTGGGTCCGGTCCCGCAGGTCCCAGAGGCGTGCCGTGCCGTCGCTGCTCGCCGTCAGCGCGACCGGCCGTCCGCCGAGGTCGCCGGTCGTGATCGCCTTGACGCTGTTGGTGTGGCCGGTCAGGGCGCGGCCGTACTCCTGGCCGGCCGAGAGGTCCCAGATCCGTACCGTGCCGTCGACCCCGCCCACCAGCGCCACGGTGTAGTCGCCGAGATCGCCGATGGCCACGGCGCTGACCGCGACGCCCATCCGCAGCGAGTCCCCCAGTTGCCGCTGGGCGGTGAGGTCCCAGACGCGCACGGTGGCGTCGTTGCTTCCCGTCACCGCGATGGGCCGCTCGTCGAGGCTGCCCACCGCGACGCAGTACACCCCTCTGGTGTGGCCGGTGAGCAGCCGGTGCGCGCCGCTCGCCGACCACCAGGCCCAGCGGGCGCTCCAGGGAAGGGTCACGCCGAGGTCCTCGATGCGGTCGGCGAGGCTGTCGGCCTCGCAGCGGCGCGCCGAAAGCTGCAAATCCGCGGCCCGCGCGCCCAGTTGGCGGTTCGGGGTGAGCCGGTGGGCCACCTGCTCGTACGCGGTCCGGATGCGTCGGGGGGCCTCGCCGTTGATGGTGGCCAACGCCCGGAGCAGGCCGAGGGGTTCGCAGGCGAGCAGGAAGCCGGGGTCCTCTATGAGGCCGGCGAAGACGCCCGCCGCCGCGGCGTGCGTGGCCAGGTGCTGGCGTACGTAGGGGGGTGCGGCGAACCAGTCGAGGCCGTCGTGCGGCACGACCGGCACGAGGGCCACCAGTGCTTCGACCACGGACCGGTGGATGTCGGTGGTGGCCCGGCCCGCGGTCTCCCGCAGGTGCTCGGCCAGAGCTTTGTGGTAGAGCCGGTAGACCGACCGGTGGTCGTCGTCGGTGACCTCGGCGACATACGCCTCGGCGACGTCGAGTACCCAGGAGACGTCCTCCTCGGTGCAGGGGACGCCGGAGAGCACGGTGCTGAGCGTCGTCCACACCCGGCCGCGGGGCAGCCCCGTCCCCTCGGAGAAGGCCAGGGCGAGCAGCATCCGGCGCACGCGCGCCTCGTCCGGTCCGAAACGCGCCAGGTAGTCGTCGAACGCCTCGCCGATCTCGCTGGGCAGTTCGTCCGCCCACCCCGCGCGGCGTACGTCGACGGCGGCACCGTCGGAGCGCAGCGTACGGGCGGTGGTGCGCGCGTAGAGGTAGACGCCCGCCGCGCGCCTGGCGACCCCGGCGGCGACGGTCCCGGCGAGGTCGGGGAGGTCGCGGTAGGGGGTGCTGACCTCGGGTTCCTCCTCGGCGAGCAGCATCTTGCCGACGTACTCGGTGAGATCGCCCTGCTCGGCCCGGTAGCCGGGGCGGTCCAGGTCCAGGCAGGTGAAGGTGGGGCCGAGCGGGGTCACGAGTTCGTGGCGGGTGCCCACGAGCAGCCGTACGCCCTGGATCTCGGACATGGGCCGCAGCAGTTCCCGGGTGATGCGGCGGGGCTCCCCGTGTCCGCCCGCGTCGGCCGCGGTGTCGGATCCGGCCTCGTCGACCGCGTCGACCACGACGACGATCGGTGGCTCCTGCCGGCCGCGCCGCGTCAGCTCCTGGAGCAGTGCCGGCGTGCCGTTCACCTCCGCGCCCAGGGTGTGGGCGATGCGCTCGACGATCTCCTCAAGTCGTTTGTGCCGTGCGTGCACGGCCACCGTCACGCATCCTTTGGGCACCACCGTCGCGGGATCCAGCGCGCGGACGTCGAACCGGGTGCGGTAGCGCTGGTCCGACAGGGCCACGACTCTTCCCAGGACCGCCGATTTGCCGCATCCGGGCCGGCCGGTGACCACGCGTCCCCTGCCGTCGCCGTGAGCGGCCGTCAGCCAGGCCACGAGTTCGCGGAGCACCCGGACACGCCCGCTGAAGTACAGGCCGTGCTCGGACTCGAACTCGACTCCGCGCGAGCGGGGGCCGAAGTGGTCGGCGAGATCCTGCTCGGCGGCGCGCCGTTGGACCTCCAGGTCGGTCCCGATGGGCGGTAAGGACTCACGGAAACCGGAGTTGGGGAAGAACGGTGCCAGGCCGGTCACCAACCCGCTGGCGAGTTCGGCGCGTTGGCCGCGGCCCGCGTCCTCGAAGCGCTCGTTGACGGCCCGCACCAGCTCGGTCAGGTCGAGGTACTGCTGGCGTTGCCCGGTGCGAGTGGTGGTGACGCCGACGGCCGTGCGCAGCGCGCTCACGAAGAGGCCGTCCTCCGCGACGTCCTTGCGCCGGGCGGAGGCGAGGAACCACAGTCCGGTGGAGGTGCCCGCGCCGCCGTGCCGGTAGGCGATCGACTGGAGGGCGATGCCCGCCGCGTCGGCGCTGCCCGCGCCGGCCGCGCAGGTGTCGAGGACGAGGAGCAGGTGGCGCAGCTCTCCTCGGCACAGAATGCGGACCAGGTCCTCGGTGGCGAGGGCGGTGGTGGCGACGTCGGCGTCCTGCGAGTCCCAGCACAGCAGGTAGTGGCGGTCGCGGTCCTGGACGAGTCCGTGGCCGGCGAAGTACACGACCACCACGTCGTCGCGGGCGAGTTCGGCGTCCGTCGACCAGTGGCGGAGCTTCTGGCGGACCTGTTCGGCCCCGTCGTACTCGCCGAGTCCCGGAAGCACTTCCTGGTATCCGCACCCGGCCATGAGCTCGCGCATCGCGCGGACGTCGTTGGGCACGTGGAGCAGTTGCTCGTCGGCCGGGAGGTGGGCGTACCGCCCCATCCCCAGCGTGATGAAGAATCGCCGCCCCACCTGTCGCACCATCGCGCCCCCCGCTGCCCCTGTGAGAAACAGTAGCGGCACGGTCGCTCTCTGTGTCGAGAAGCGTCAGGCGCGAAACACCTCGATTCCTCCCGCCGCCTACCGCTCGTTCACTTCGCCGACGAAGGCCGCGCCGTCTTCGAGCCGTGCCCGCACGCTGTCGTCCCCGGACCAGGACACGACGATCCCGTCCGGCCCGTCCGTGCGCACGGACACCAGGTCCGCGAGGGGCCGGGGGTCCGGCTCCGCGGTGAGCCGGGCGAGCGCGACGAACAGGGTGGGGCCGTCCCCCGTGGTGCCTGTCAGGCCGGCGGGGCCCTCCAACAGGCCGACGGCGGGCAGGAGTTCGGCTTGGGCGTCCTCGTGCGGCGCCCAGCCGGTGATCCGTACCGGCGTCCCGGGCGCCGCGCCTGTCACCAGGTGCGCTCGCACCTCCGCCGCTCCGCGGGCGAGGACGAGGCTGGTCACCCGGGCGTCACCGCCCGTCGCATGGCGGGACGCCACCCAGCCGTCGCCCGCGCCGAGCGGTTCGATGTCCGTGCGGCTCGGATCCTCGTCCACGATCACGCTGTTGTCGTACGACGCGGAGGGCGCGGTCATGGTCGAGTACGCGAGCCGTGTGTAGTACGGGTCGTAGCGGACGTCCTCGCTGCCGTGGTTGTGCAGGCGGACCAGGCCGTCCGAAGCGGTGGACTGGAGCAGCCAGTTGGGCGGGCGGACGGGGGTGACCGCGTCGGCGCGGTCCGTCGGGCCGGGCTGTTCGGGGGCCGTCCAGGCCTCGTGGTCGGGGGGCAGCAGCAGCCCAACGAAGGCCTTGCTCGCCCAGTACGGGGACGCGGGGCCCGAATAGCCCTGCAGGACGGCTTCCTCGGGGCCGTGCCAGCCGAGGGTGAGCAGGCCCCGGTCGTCGACGGCGTCCCGGTCGAGGAAGTGACGCAGGGCGCCGGAGGCCAGCCTGCGGGTCTCGCCGGGCGACAGGGGCGTGCGGCCGGTGAGGGCGCCCAGCCACAGCGGGGCGGTGGTCGCGAAGCGGTAGGTGAGGGAGCGGCCCTGGCGCATCGGAGCTCCGTCGGCGCCGAACAGGCGGGCGTAGTCGGCGAGATGGGTCTCCAGGCGGCCGCCGTAGAGGTCCAGCAGGCGGGGGTCGTCCTCCAGCCACGCGTGCAGCACCGGGTAGAGGTGCATGGCCCAGCCGTTGTAGTAGTCGAAGGCCCGGCCGGGGCCGTCGGTGTACCAGCCGTCGCCGACGTACCACTGCTCGATGCGGTCCAGGCCCCGGTCGATCGCCGCGCCGGCGGCCTCCGGCTCGTAGCCGATCTCCCGCAGGAAGCCGCCCACCGTGACGGGGAACAACTCCCAGTTGCAGGCCCAGGGTTCGGCCGTCAGGGCGTCCGCGAGCCACTGCGCGGCCCGCTCGCGGACGGGGGCGTCCAGGCGGTCCCAGAGCAGCGGGCGGGTCAGCCGCAGTGCGAGGGCGATGGACGCCGCCTCGACGAGCGGCTGGCTGCGGTCGGCGATGCGCGGCCAGACGCCCGCGGTTCCGGCGGCGAGGCCGTCCGCGTAGCGCTCCAGGGCCTTCTCGTCGCGCCGGAAGGCGGCCAGGAGCAGGGTGCGGGCGTACCCTTCCAGGCCGTCGGAGAGCTTCCCGGACCAGCTCGTGCGGTCGCCGGGGAGGTGGTAGAGCGCGCCGTCCGCCGTGGCGTACGGCGCGACCGCGGCCAGCAGGGAGTCCGCGGCCGACTCCCAGTGGGCACGCGTGTAGCCGGTGTACGGGCTGAGTGTGCGGTCGTCCGACGGCAGGGGGAAGGGGAAGGGCACGGGAGCTTTCCAGTCTCGATCAGGGGGGCGGCTGCCCCGGGACGGGCGTCGGGCCCGTCGACGGGCGGGCCTGGCGTCGGGCCCGTGCCCGGTGGACAGGCACAGGCCTGGGGCGCCCCGGTTCCGGTCGGGACGCCCCAGGGTCTCATCCCACCCTCACCAAGCCCTCCGGCACCAGATGCCGGGCGACCAATTCGTCGCGCACCAGCTCCGCGTACACCGTGGCACCGTGCACCGAGGTGTGGGTGTTGTCCCTTTTTTCGTTGTACAGGTAGATCGCTTTGGAGCCTTCGACGCCCAGAGACTCGACGAGGGCCTTGGTCCTGGCGGTCAGGTCGATCAGCGGGACGTTCTCGGCCGCCGCGACCGAGCGGATGACCGCCGGGTGATCCACGCCGAGGCCGTTCACCAGCAGCGCGGTGTTGTTGTTCAAGGTACCGTCCGCGTTGAACCAGCGTCGGACGATCGGTGTGACCAGGACGGGTTCCCCGCCCTCGGCTCGTACACCTGCCACGAGGGTTTCCAGGTTCGCACGGTAGGTCGGCTCGTCGGTGGTCTTGTCGTTGTGGGCGAGCTGGATGAGGACGAGGTCGCCCTTGCGGATCAGCGGCTTGACGGTCGCGAAG
Organism: Streptomyces sp. NPDC005485; assembly: GCF_040606085.1. Classification (NCBI taxonomy): domain Bacteria; kingdom Bacillati; phylum Actinomycetota; class Actinomycetes; order Kitasatosporales; family Streptomycetaceae; genus Streptomyces; species Streptomyces sp. NPDC005485. The sequence goes on from NZ_JBEXDZ010000048.1 coordinate 17,479, forward strand.
AGCGCCGGGTTGTCGAGGTAGGTGACCGTACTCTCCCCGGAGTCCGCGTAGTTGGCCACGGACAGGCCCTTGCGGAGGTACTGGGGCAGCTCCTGGCCCCAGCCGGTGTAGGGCTCGCCGGGCTGGTCGCAGACCGTGGAGTCGCCGACCAGGAAGATCTGCCGGGTGTGCGGGCGGGCGGGGGTCACGCGGATGCCGGCCAGCGCGGGCGCCGAGCCGCCGATCACCAGGTCCAGGCCCGGTGTGCCGTCGGCTCCGGTCGGTTCGCCCTCGGGGGTGCGGACGTTCACGGTGAAGCTGCGGGCCGCGTACTCGCCGGCCGCCGTGGCGGTCTCGGGGAGGAGAGCGCGGCGCGTCTCGCCGCTGATGCCGGTGGCGGCGGCACTGTCGCCGCCGAGGAGCACCTTCACGTCGTACGTGCCGGGGGCGACGTCGAAGTGGCAGGTGACCGGCGCGGTCGTCGTGCAGTTCTCCGGACCGAGAACGGGCCCGCGGCCCCCATGGGCCTGCGCCGGGGTGACCGCGAGTGCGGTCGCGGCGGTCAGCGCCGCCAGCACGGCGACGGGGACTCGGTTGAAACGTCTCACTGCGGCTCCTCCGACAGGACGACAGGACCTGGCGGCTGGACGGTACCGCTCCGGACAAGCGCTTTCTAGTACTTGGCTCAATTTCACACGATTGTCAACTCCAAGCATGCGAAAGCCCTTTCGCGAAATCGATTCAACTGTCACTCTGCGAGACACCCGCACACCCCCCACACCCTCCCGAAGGAGGCACCCCCATGTCCGGATCCGCCCGCAGAACGGTCCGCCGCCGCACCTTCGTCCTCGGCGCTACGGCCGCCGCAGGATCGGCCGCCCTCGCCGGCCCGCTCGCCCCCACGGCGACCGCTGCGACCTTCGGCTACACGGACGACGGCGCGAACTACGTGATCGACACCGGCGCCAACCTCGTGTTCAAGGTCAGCAAGACCAACGGCGACCTGACCTCGCTCGTCTACCGGGGCACGGAGTACCAGGGCTACGGCGGCAAGAACTCGCACATCGAGTCGGGCCTCGGCACCTCCACCGTGACCGTCAAGCAATCCGGTTCGACGATCCTGGTCTCCGTCGCGTACGGCACGCTGAAGCACTACTACGCGGCCCGCAGCGGTGAGAACAACGTCTATCTGTGGACCAACAAGGCCGACACCTCGGTCAGTGCGACCCGTTACATCGTGCGGGTCAAGGCGGGCCTCTTCCTCAACGACGAGCCCGATTCGTACACTTACGCACCTACCACCATCGAGGCCGCGGACGTCTTCGCGAAGTCCGACGGCCAGACCCGCTCCAAGCACTACTCCAAGCTCCGCGTCACCGACTACGACTACATCGGCTGGAAGACGGGCAGCGTCGGCCTGTGGATGGTGCGCAGCAACCACGAGAAGGCCTCCGGCGGCCCGTTCTACCGCTCGCTGCTGCGCCACCAGAGCGCGGACGGCGGCGGCCTGTACGAGATCCTGTACTACGGCGAGAACCAGACCGAGTCGCAGCGGTTCGGGCTCCAGGGGCCCTACGTCATCGCCTTCACGGACGGCGGCGCGCCCTCCTCGTCGCTGTTCCACGGCAGCCTGACCACCTCCTGGGCGGACTCGCTCGGCATCTCCGGGTACGTCGCCTCGGGCGGCCGGGGCAAGGTCGCGGGCGTCGGGATCTCGGGGCGCGACACGGCATACGCGTACACGGTCGGGATCGCCAACTCCGCTGCCCAGTACTGGGCTTCGGCGCGCTCGTCGGACGGCTGGTTCTCGATCGCGGGCGTGCTGCCCGGGACGTACACCCTCACCGTCTTCAAGGGTGAACTCGCCGTCCACACCATGTCGGTGACGGTCACCGCGGGTGGGACGACCACGCTGAACACGATCGCGATCCCGTCCTCGAACGATCCGAGCAACGCGAGCGCGATCTGGCGGATCGGCAACTGGGACGGTACGCCGAGCGGGTTCAAGAACGCGGACCTGATGACCTACGCGCATCCGTCCGACCCGCGGGCCGCCGCCTGGACGGGCAACGTGGTGATCGGCAGCGGCAGCGAGACGTCCGCGTTCCCGGCGTACATCTGGAAGGACGTCAACAGCGGTCTGCTGGTCTACTTCAAGCTGACGGCGGCCCAGGCGGCGGCCGCGCACACGCTGCGGATCGGGGTGACGACGGCATACGCGAACGGGCGGCCGCAGGTCGTCGTCAACGACGCCTGGACGTCGCCGATCCCCTCGCCGCCCACCCAGCCGAGCACACGGTCGCTGACCGTCGGCTCCTACCGGGGCAACAACTACACGTTCACGTACAGCGTTCCGGCCAGTGCCTGGCTCACGGACACCAGCCAGTACAACGTGCTGAAGATCAACGTGGTGAGCGGTTCGGGGACGACGTCCTATCTCAGCGCCGGGACCGCCATCGACGCGCTGGACCTGCTGACCTGACGGCGGCAACCTCCGGGCGCCGGGCGGCGACTCCTGTGCATGACTGAGCCGAACCCGCACTCCGCAGAGCAGCACCGGCATCGCCTCTCCCGCACCCGGCGCCGTACCCTCGCGTTCGCCACCGGCACCGCGGCGGCCCTCGGGCTCGTCGCGGTGTCGCTGGTGCCCAAGGCGCAGGCGGCGACCGTGATCACGGTCGCCAAGGACGGTTCCGGTAGATACACGACCGTGCAGGCCGCCATCGACGCGGCGTCCGCGGGCGACACGATCTCCATCGGGAAGGGCACCTACACGGAGATCGTCAAGGTGCCGACGAGCAGGTCGGGGCTGACGATCAAGGGCGCCACCGGCAACGCCGAGGACGTCGTCATCACCTATGACCGGGCCGCCGGGTACACGGATGGGAGCGCCAACAAGTACGGCACACTGGGCAGTTCGGTGGCGACCTTCTCGGCGAACAACCTCACCGTCACCGGGATCACGGTCCAGAACACCTTCTCCAAGACCGCACATCCGGAGATCACCGACACCCAGGCGGTCGCCGTCACCACACAGGGCGACCGGCAGAAGTTCACGAACGACCGTTTCATCAGCCGCCAGGACACGATGCTCAACTGGGCGCCGTCCGCCACCGGCCAGTACCGGCAGTACTTCTCCTCCTCCTTCGTCTCCGGCGACGTCGACTTCATCTTCGGCAACGCCACCGCCGTCTACGACCGCGTCAACATCCAGCTGCGCAATTCGGGCGCGGCGGCGGGCGGGCTGAACGGCTTCCTGGCCGCGCCCAACACCAACTCGGCGAAGACGTACGGGATCCTGATCACCGGCAGCACGATCTCCAGCTCGGCCGCGGCCAACTCGTACTATCTGGGCCGTCCTTGGCATCCCACGTCGGACGCCGTGGGGCAACTGGTGATCAGGAACAGCGCGTTGCCCGCCGCCGTGAAGACCGCGGGACCCTGGACCGACATGAGCGGCTACTCATGGAAGAACGCCCGTTTCTTCGAGTACAGGAACACGGGCGCCGGTGCCACGGTGAACTCCAACCGCCCGCAGCTCACCGACTCCCAGGCCGCGAGCTACACGGCCCAGAAGTACCTGGCGGGCACGGACGGCTGGAATCCCGTCGGCTGACGTCACATCATGACGCGCGCGTCCACTGCTGGTTGGTGCCTCCGTTGCAGGTGTACGTGATCAGGGTGGCGGAGTTGGCGGTGGACGCGCCGTTCACGTCCAGGCACTCGCCGCTCGCGCGGGACTTCAGCAGCACGTAGCTGCCCGACGTGGTGACCGACCACTGCTGGGCGGTCGCGGTGCTGCAGTTCTCCTGGGTGACGTTCGTGGGGTTCTCCGTCAGGCACAGGGAGCTGTGCCGGGTCATCAGCTCGTAGTAGCCGCTGCCGACGGACTTGAACCAGTACTTCTGGTTCGTCCCGCCGTTGCAGGTGTACTGGGTGAGCGCCTTGCCCTGCCACAGCGACTGGTCGGGGACGTCGGCGCACTTGCCGGAGTGCCGGGCGGTCAGCGTCTGGTAGGTGGCGGCGACCGCGGTCACCGTCCCGGCGGTCGTGTCGACGGTGACCTCCGGGGACCAGCTCATGCTCAGACTGGTGGAGGTCGGGAAGGTGAGCGGCAGCCACACGTACCGCGAGTCGTTGACGGTCCCGCCGAAGGAGTTGCCCCAGCGGTCGCCCAGATAGAGGTACGAGGTGCCCGAGGTGCCCTGCACCGGAAGGACGTAGGCGGTCTGCGAGTTGAAGGCCGTCGAGTCGCCGACGTTCGTCATCGCGCTCCACGGCCCGGCAAGACTGGTGGCGGTCGCGTACTGCTGCTGGTTGGCGCTCCAGCCGGTGGCGCCCGAGGTCAGCATGAAGTACACGCCGCCCCGCTTGAAGAGCGCCGGTGCCTCGCGGTGGCCGCCGGGCCACGGGTTGGCGACCAGGCTCGCGATGCCCGTGTAGTCGGCGGTGAGCCTGTAGAGGTGCAGGTCGTAGTTCTCGTTGGCGGCCGACGCCATGTAGCCGGCACCGTCGGAGTCGACGAAGACGGTGATGTCGCGGGACATCGAGTCGCCGAGCGGCCGGAAGCTGCCCCGATAGGTGTAGTTGCCGTCGACGGTGTCCGAGACGGCGACGGCCGCGCGGGCCTCGCTGTAGTCGGTCCCGTTCTCCTTGTGCATCCACATCACGAACTTGCCGGTGGACTCGTTGTACATGACCTTGGGACGCTCGATGTTGGCCGTCGCCAGTTCGCTCGCGCTGGACTGGCTCAGCACATGGTTGCGGAACTCCCAGTTCTTCAGGTCGGTGGAGCGGTAGGCGTCCACGTACTGGAAGGTGTTGTCGGCGTTGCGGTGCTCGCCGAACCAGTAGTAGTAGCTGCCGACCTTGATGACGCCGCCGCCGTGCGCGTGCACGGCGCTGCCGGAACTGTCCGTGAACTGGGTGCCGTTGGTGATGGTCTGGGCCGCGGCCTGCGCCGGCCCCGCGGTGGCCAGAGCGCCGACGAGCGCCAGACAGAGCGCGACGAGGACCGCGTGGACACGTCTCATCTCACACACTCTCCTTCAGAACGGTGAAGTGCCGGGCGGAGCCCGAGAGTCCGGGCAGGGTGCGGATCGGTGACCAGGTGCGCAGCCCGTCGAGGCTGTCGCTGTAGTAGTACTTCTTCTCCGCGTAGCCGTCGAAGTAGATGCGCCAGCCGCCGTTGTCGAGACGCACCAGGGCGGGACCCTCGCGCCAGTCGCCCCAGCCCGCCCAGTCGCCCGTGCCGGTGAGGGTGTAGGGCCCGGCGAGGCGGTCGGCGACCGCGTGCTCCAGGTACTTGGTCGTCTCCTGCTTGGTGATGGCGTGGTACTTGCCCCCGTGGCGGACGACGAAGGTGTCGATGTAGTTGGCGTTGTCGAGACCCGAAAGCGGCCTCGGAACCGACCAGTTGAGCAGCGAGGTGCCGCGCGCGGTGAGCAGGTGCGGCCGGAAGACCGAGTTGTTGGCGGTGTCGAGGGCGACGACGATGTTGACGCTGCCGTCCACCGGGTCGACGAACCACTCCGGTGCCCAGGTGCGCGCGAGGCCCGGCGTCGGCAGGGTGTGGTTCGCGACGAACTGCCAGCTCGTGCGGTCCTTGCTGCGCGCGAACCCGATCGTGTTCCCGGTCCAGTTGGTGGTGTAGACGATCCAGTAGTACCCGTCGGAGTGCTTGATGAGCGAGGGGTCGCGGATCAGTCCGGTCGGCGGGGTGTAGGCCGGTCCCTTCAGCAGGGAGTACGTCAGCGCGTCGGCGGACTCGTAGACGTACAGGTTGGACTCGCTGCTGTTGGTGAACGCCGTCATCGTGTAGCGGCTGGTGGCGGCGGGCGCCTTGACGGGGGTGTCGGCGACGGGGACGCCGAAGTCGGGGGTGCCGTCCTCGTGCCAGCCCAGCTTCTGGATACGGGTGTGCCGATTGGGGTCGTTCAGCGGGTCGCCGACGATCTCCTTGTACTGGCGGGCGTGGTAGACGAGGACGTCGGTGCGGCCGTCCTCGGCGACCGTGAAGCAGTTGTGGCCCGGCCCGTACTGCTTCGTGGTGTCGTTGCTGGTGAAGACGGGGTTCGGCGACTTGGACCAGCCGGCCGGGTCCATGAGGTCGCTGTCGGCGTCGGCCGTGAGCAGGCCGAGGCAGTAGTGGTAGTCGGTGGCGCTCGCGGAGTACGACATGAAGACGCGTCCGCCCCGGGTGATGACCGAGGGGCCCTCGTTGACCTTGTAGCCGACGCACTCCCAGTCGAACTCCGGTGTGGTGAGCCGAACCTGAGGGCCCGTCAGAGTCCAGGGGTTCGCCATCGCGGAGAGGAAGATGCCGGTGTTGTTGTCGAGGCCGGGCTCGTGCTGCGCCCAGGAGAGGTAGCGCGTGCCGTTGTGCTCGAAGGTCGTGGCGTCCAGGGAAAAGGTCTCCCAGGCCGTCTTGATCTGCCCCTTCTCCGTCCAGGTCCCCTTGAACGGATCGGCGTTCTCGTTCTCCAGGACCCAGATGCGGATGGCCCACACGTCGTTCGCGGGCGCGGAGGCGAAGTAGATGTACCACTTGCCGTCGATGTGGTGGATCTCCGGCGCCCAGATGTGCGCGCCCATGGCACCGCTCGAGTGCTTCTTCCAGATGACGGACTCGTCGGCCTTCGCCAGCCCGCGCAGGGTGCGGGAGCGGCGCAGGATGATCCGGTCGTACTCGGGGGCGGTGGCCGTGAAGTAGTACTGGCCGTCGGTGTGGCGGTGGATGTGGGGATCGGCGCGGTTGCGGACCAGGGGGCTCGGATAGGCGGCGGTGCGGGCCTCGGCCACGCCGGGGGCGGCGACGAGCGCGCCCGCGGCCAGTGCGGCACCCTTCAGCACCAGTCTCCGGCTGGGGACGTCGGGCAGGTCGTCAACGCGGCTCATGCTGAGGGCCTCTCGGGGTGGGGGACGAGGGGGCGAGGGGGGGACGGCTCTCGAACGCGGCTGGTTCGATATGTCGCACAACATCTGTTATTCCGAACGCCGAAAAGGTAAGGGCGTGTTACGAGGAGGTCAACGGGTCCGACGGGACAAAAGAGGAAGCGAAAATTTCTGTTATCGGCGACGGTCCGCCCGCGTCTCCGATGCGTGCGCAGCCTCCCCCACACCACAGCAGCCGCCGCCGGAGCCATCGCCGCGGTGGCCCTGACGATCATCGCCCCCGCCACCGCCCGGGCGGCCGGGGCCCAGGACGTCACCGCGGCGGTCCGCGCCGACCAGGACGTCACGCTCACCGGCGACGCGGTCGTCACCGTGCCGGCCGGGACCACCACGTACGACGGAGTGATCCACGGCGAGGGCACCCTCACCGTGCGCGGCACCGGCACGCTGGTCCTCACCAAGGACAGCGACTTCACGCTTCCGAAGTCCCGGCAGCGGCAGACCGTGCGGACCCAGGGCGGCAACCACCCGTACACGACCGTCACGAACCCCGATCCGCCCGCGATCACGGTCGAGCGCGGCGCGACCCTGCAGTACGGCACGGGCGGCGGCACCGGCCTGATCGGCCACTTCCCGTACAGCACCCCGGGCTATCGGCTCAATCAGCTCAACGTCCGGGTCGACGGCACCCTGCGCCTCTCCCTCACCCGCACCTTCAACATCGGCACCATCAGCGGCTCGGGCCTGGTCACCCAGCCGCGCAACATGTGGGGCACGCTCGACCTCGCCGGAACGCACCCGTTCTCGGGGGTGATCGACAACGGCACGGGCATGGCGGTCGGCCGCCCCGAGTACCCGGTGGCGCTCCCGAACACCCGCGCCGTCCTCAACCAGGGTTCCTGGATCATCGACACCCCGCTGTACCAGAAGATCACCCTGCGCCAGGACTTCTACCAGCGCGAGTACGGCAGCGACGTCAACGTGCACACCCGGCCCGGCAGCAAGGTCGTGCTCACCGGCCAGTACAGCTACAGCGACCGGGGCGGCGACACGAACCCCTCGCTCAGCGACCCCGGCATCAACTGGCGTGCGATACCGCACCAGTTGAACAAGCGCGGCACCAACATCGAGGGTGCGAACGTCCAGTGGGGCGACGGCACCACCCACAAGATCTTCATGCCGGGAACGGCCGACACCGTCTACATCAACCTCCATGAGGCAAGCGGCCGCCGCTCCCTGCTCACCTTCGCCTACAACGGCCCCGTCACGCTGGGCGCACCCATCGGCGGCGGCAGGTACCACGACACGCTCGCCGCGCCCGGCGCCGGTGACGTAGTGATCAAGGGGACGGCCGGCAACGACGTCACGTTCGCGGCGAAGCAGCACTACGACGGCTCCACGACCGTCGAGAAGGGGGCCGTGCTGCGGCTCGGCTCGGGCGCCCGCGGTGGCGACGGCTCGCTGATGACCGGCACGGCGCGCCGCCGCATCGTCGACAACGGCACGCTCGTCGTCCGCAACACGTCCACGCCCGTCTCGCTGTCCCGCATCAGCGGCAGCGGAGGCCTTGTGCAGTCGGGCGCCGCGACGACGACGCTCACCGGCACGGGCGTGACGTACACGGGGACGACGACCGTGAAGAAGGGCACGCTCGCGCTGGCCCCGGGCGCCTCGCTCGCCCGCAGCAAGGCGATCCGGCTAAGCTCGGCCGGAGCACGGCTGGACGTACGCGGGACGGGCCTGCGGGTGGCGACCTCGCTCACCGGCAAGGGCACGGTCCTGGGTGCGGTGACCAACGCCGGCGAGGTCGCGGGCGCGCCGACGGTGAACGGCTCCTACACACAGACCGCGAAGGGTGAACTCGTCCTCGGCGACCGGCCGTTGAAGGTGAGCGGCGCCGTCCGCCTAGCCGGGGGCCTGGACCTCTCCGCCGCCGGCGGCGCCCCGGCCCGCACGGTCACCGTCCTCGACCACACGGGCGACGCGAGGACCACCGGCACCTTCACCGGGCTGCGCGAGGGCGCCAAGGTCAAGCTCGCCGACACCACGTACCGCATCACCTACCGGGGCGGCGACGGCAACGACGTCGTCCTGACCGCCGCCAGCGCCGCGAGCCCCTCGGCGACCGCCCGCGCGAAGGCGGCGCCCGGGACGTCGGAGGTGGACACCCGCGCCGCGGGCGCCTCCGCCGCAGCCCAGGGCTTCGGCTGGTGGCCGTACGCGCTGGGGATCGGCCTGCTCGTCGGACTGCTGATCCCGGCGACCCGGCGGACGCGGGGAGGCGGACGGCGGCGCGGCGGGCGGCATGCGTCGCAGAGGTAACGGGGATGCCGTTTCTGACCTCTCGCGACCGGCGGGATGACGGCTGTCCTCCCCATGACGGGCGTCGGCGACGGCCGGCGGTCGACCCCGCGCCGGTGCCCCTGAAACCGGCTGGGACACTGCCAACCATGGACACGACACCCGAGCAGATAAGCTCCCGGACAGCAGCCGCGTGGACCGTCGCGCTCGCGGTCCTCGGAGGTTTCACCGGCTTCGCCTGGGACGGGCCGTTTCTTGCCGTTACCTGCGCCCTTTCCCTGGGAGGCGGCGCCACTCTGGGCACGATCCTGTCCCGCCGCCGAATGATCGCAACCATTCGGGAAGGCCAGGGGAAGGCTGCCGCGCTCGGGTACGCCGACGGGATCGCGGACATGATGGTGCTGGGGATATCCGCATACAGTGCGGCTGTCTTCCCGCTGTCCGGCCCCGGCGCAGTGGACACCGCCGAGCGCGTGGCGCGCCGTAAGGCCGCCTACGGCCTCACAGCCGCCGAGGGACTCCCCCACCCCGTTCGCGAGGCCGCGGCCGCCGCTCTGGAAGCGATCGACGGCGGGAGTGAAAGCGACACCCGGTCCGCCATCGAGGACCTCATGAACGCCGTTCAGGAGCAGCGCCGCGCAACGTGACTGACAGGTTCTCGCTCACGGCCTTCTGCACGGGGACGCCGTAAGAGCCCAGGACGGCTGGGCGAGCGCTGCTGCGTGACCAATGGCCGTGTCGTGCGCTACGACCGCACTGCGTCCGCCGTCACAAAGTCATACCCGGCTGTCGACTCACCCGTCCGGACCTGTCGGACTGTGCAGGCGTGGCGGTCGGCATGACGCTGGAAGCCGAGCCCGCGGGACGGCCGGAGGGACCACCCGGCGCACCGGACCCACCCGTCGGGCCGAGGAGCGGCCGGGGGACGCCTCCATGCCGCCCATCCTCCAGGAGCGTGATCATGGCCCGTAACCGCTGTCTGATCCTGAGCTCGCCGGCCGCGGTCTGGCGTCTGCTGTCCGACGGCCACCGTTACGGGGAGTGGGTGACAGGAACCCAGCAGGTCCTCGCCGCGGACCCGAATTGGCCCGACGCCGGTGCCCGACTTCAGGTCCGCGTCGGCGCCGGCCCTCTGACCCCTCGACGACACCTGCGTCGTCCGTATCTCCGAACCGCGACACCGTCTCGAACTGGAAGCGAAGGCGGATCCCTTCGGCGCCGCTCGCATCGCCATGAAGCTCACCCCCTGGGGCGAGCACACCCTCTTCACCCTCGACTGGCACCCCCTGCGGGGTCCCGGCACGCGGATGCACGGACTCCCGGTGAACTACTTCGTCTCGGTCCGCAACGGCATGATGCTGACGAAGCTGGCTCGCATCGCGGTGCGCGAGCACGACACGACCGTTTGAGGCACCTTGCAAGCACCCGACGCGGTCCACTGCCAATGAAGGACCACCTACCGACGTCGACTGGTGGCCTGCCTCCGCGCATCCCACATCATGGGCATTCCGCCCACATAACGGACAGGATCCGCCTCGTCCGCCCCCGTCGACTAACGTCATGACATGACCAGCGACACCCTCAGCGACAGCCCGCGCACCCTCGCCGACGCCCTCGCCACCGGCACGGTCGTCCTGGACGGCGGCATGTCCAACCAGCTCGAGTCGGCCGGCCACGACCTGAGCGACGAGCTGTGGTCGGCGCGGCTGCTCGCGGAGCGGCCCGAGGCGATCACCGAGGCGCACCTCGCCTACTTCGAGGCGGGCGCCGACGTGGCGATCACCTCCAGCTACCAGGCGACCTTCGAGGGCTTCGCCGCACGCGGCATCACGCCAGAGCGGGCGGCCGAACTCCTCGGCCTCAGCGTCGAGTTGGCCCGTGAGGCCGCTCGCCGCGCGCACGCCAAAGGTGTCAGCCGGCCGCTGTGGACCGCCGCTTCGGTCGGGCCGTACGGTGCGATGCTCGCGGACGGGTCGGAGTACCGGGGGCGGTACGGGCTGAGCGTCGCCGAGCTGGAGCGCTTCCACCGGCCGCGCCTGGAGGTGCTGGCCGCGGCCGGCCCGGACGTGCTGGCCCTGGAGACCGTGCCGGACGCCGACGAGGCCAGGGCCCTGTTGCGCGCGATCCGCGGCCTCGGGGTGCCGGCCTGGCTGTCCTACAGCGTCGCCGGTGACCGTACGCGAGCCGGGCAGCCCCTGGAGGAGGCCTTCGCCCTGGCGGCCGACGCCGAGGAGGTCCTCGCGGTCGGCGTGAACTGCTGCGCCCCCGAGGATGTGGACGGCGCCGTGGAGATCGCGGCGCGTGTGACCGGCAAGCCGGTCGTGGTCTACCCCAACAGCGGCGAGACCTGGGACGCCGAGGCACGCGGCTGGGCCGGCCGCTCCACCTTCACGGCCGAACAGGTCACCGGGTGGCAGCGCGGCGGAGCACGGCTGATCGGCGGGTGCTGCCGGGTGGGGCCGGGCGCGATCGCGGGGATCTCCGAGGCACTGGGAGACCACTGAGACTCCCGGGCCGGACGGCCACCGCGCGGCCCCGGCTCCATCGCCTCTGTCCCCAGCCCTCCTCCTCGGCCCCTCCCCCCTGCTAGCCTCCGGCTCGGGAACCGGTTGCCCTGGTGTTGCCGCACTTCCCGAGGGGTGGGTCCGGCGCGGCGAAGGCGTCGCCCGGGGTGGCGGAGAGGGGCGAGGGGATGACCAGGAAGAGCACCGCGGATGCCGGGGGGCGGCTCACGATCCGGGACGTGGCGGCGCGCGCGGGGGTGTCCGCGTCGACGGTGTCGCGGGTACTCGGCGGCGACTACCCGGTGAGCACGGCGACCCGCACCCGGGTCATGCGCGCGGTCCGCGAGATGGACTACGTCGCCGACGCCCGCGCCAAGGCGATCGCGGGAGTCGGCACCCCGACGCTGGCGTTCGTGCTCGACGACATCACCGGCCCCTCGTTCGCGCACATGGCGCACGGCGTGGAGCGCGAGGCGACCCGGCTCGGCCATCTCTGTCTGGTGTGCAGCACGGACGGCGACGCCGAGCACGAGCTGGAGTTCATCGAGACGATGCGCGCCCAGCGTGCGACGGCGGTGATCCTGGTCGGCGGCGCCGCCGACACCGCCGAGTACCGCGAGCGCATGGCGCGCATCGCCAACTCACTCTCCTCGGCGGGGTCGCGGCTCGTGCTGTGCGGGCGGCCGCCGCTGGAGCGCGGCACACCGGCCACGGTCATCGAGTACGACAACGAGGGCGGCGCCTACGCCCTGTGCGCCCATCTCCTCGCCCAGGGGCACGAACGGGTCCTCTTCCTCGGCGGCAAGCCGGACAACAGCACCGCTCAGGGCCGCGAGCGCGGCTACCTCGCCGCCCACCGCGCCCGCGGCCTCGACCCGGACCCGGCGCTGCGGCTGTCCGGCGACTTCACCCGCGACTCGGGCCACCGTCTGATGCGCCAAGCCCTCGCGCAGGGGCTGGAGTTCACCGCCGTGTTCGCCGCCACCGACATGGTCGCGTCGGGGGCGCTGACCGCGCTGCACGAGGCGGGTCTGCGGGTGCCGGCCGACGTCTCGCTCGCCGGTTACGACGACATCCCGTACGCCCGCGACCTCCATCCACCGCTGACCACGGTCCACGTCCCCTACGAGGAACTCGGCCGGCTGGCCGTCCGCACCGCGCTCGGCCGCACCCCGGACGCGCCGAACGAACACCTGCTCCTCGGCACGCACGTCGTGGTCCGCGACTCGGTGGCGGCTCCGGCACACATCTAGCACCTGTGGTGCAGGAGCATAGAAACCGGTTGCTCAACCCGAGCCCGGCGGTCCGGCACGAACCCCGGCTCCTCGGCTGGACCGACGTCCTCACGGCCGGGGGCGGGGCTCGCCGGAGCGACGCAGCCGCCGTACGACCGACAGCGATGCCGTGCTGCGCGGGGGCGAGCCGTCGACAGGGGGCGCTGCGGGTGTGGTTTCCGCAGAGCTGACGGGTTTCGCCGACTCGGTCTCCCACAGGGCGAGTTCGCGATCGCGCGGGCCCCGGACTACGACAGGGTCTCCGGCGCCGAAGACGCGTACCGGACGAGAGGCGTCCCAGGCGGGCCAGCCCGGGTCGCCCTCGACCGCGAACCGCACCCATGCCGCGTGCATCGCGTCGGCGAGTTCCTGCGGAGCACCCTCGCCCGCGAGTTTCGCCGACTCGGGCACCCCGGCGGTGTCGAAGACGAAGCCCAGTTCCAGGGCATGGCAGGCGCCGAGGCCGGTGATGTTGGACGGCCAGGCGAACTCGTAGACGTGGCACGGCACTCGGCGCGCGTCGGCGAGACGGTGCAGGGGCATGCGCAGCAGGTGGTCGGTGACCATCTGGCCCACGAGGTCGGCGATGCCCGCGTCCGGGTGCAGGGCGCGGTAGCCGCGCGGCACCTCGGTGCCGCAGTGGCAGCGGGCCATGGCGCCGGCGAGGGCGACCGCGCCGAGCCGGTCGACGCGCTCGTGCAGGCCGCCGGGCACCAGCCAGAGCCGGTACTCCTCGCTGGTCCAGCCCAGGAGCAGTTCGACGCCGGGCGCGGCTGTCCCGTCGAGCAGGGCCTCAAGCGGGTCGCGGGGGACGAGGTCGCCGTCGACGACGATGCCGAAGGCGGGTCCGCCGAGGATCGGGCTGCTGAGCCGGCCGACGTCGGCCTGAATGCGCAACAGCAGGTCACGGTCGACGGAGGCGAACGCCTCGGCCGTAGCGGGGACCTTCAGCCGGGTGGCCATCCTGCGCACCATCCGGCGGACCTTGTCGCGTTCCATCGCCTCCGGCGGTCCGCTCTGCAGGGCCGCGCGGTGGAACAGCCCGGCGGCGCGCGGAGTGGCCAGCAGCGCGCCGATGCTGATGGCGCCGGCGGACTCGCCGAAGACGGTCACCCGGTCCGGGTCGCCGCCGAACCGCTCGATCGACTCGTGCACCCACTCCAGGGCGGCGAGCTGGTCGCGCAGTCCGGCGTTGGCGGGTGCGTCCGGGAAGAGGCCGTAACCCTCCACGCCCAGGCGGTAGTTCATCGACACCAGGACGACGCCGTCGCGGGCGAAGGCGTGTCCGTCGTAGACGGGGACGGCCGAGGAGCCGCGGGTCAGGGCGCCGCCGTGGATCCACACCATGACGGGCAGCCGGGCGCCCGAACCCGGTTCGGGTGTCCACACGTTGAGGTTGAGGCAGTCGTCGCCGGGCACGACGGGGTCGGACAGAAGGCGCGCGAACGCCTCGGAGTACGGCGGCTTGGGCGGCGTAGGCCCGAAGGCGCCCGCGTCGCGCACCCCGTCCCAGGGATCGGGGGGAGCGGGTGGCCGGAAGCGGCGGGGGCCGAAGGGTGGTGCCGCGTACGGGATGCCGCGGAAGACGGCGATCCCCCGCTCGTACCTGCCGCGCACCGCTCCGTAGGGGGTGGTGACCACCGGGCCCCGCGCGTTCACCGGGTCCGTCGAGTCCACCGAGGGCGCCGTCATCCGACCACCAGCTCCTCACTCAGTACCGCGCCGACTGTTCGGGCCAGCGCATCACATCACCTCCGGTGTGTGCGTCGAGGGCGTTTCGGACGGCTGCCCGGCCGCCTATTTGGCGTACATCAACGTGCCGAATCCGGTCTGGTCGAAGCCGCCGCTGGTCGAGCCGTAGTCACCGCCCCCGCCTTCGGGGCGGCCCGCCTCGGCCATGGCGGTGATGTACGGGACGGAGAGGCCGCGCCTGCGGGCGTAGTGGTAGTGCAGGATGTCCCACACCGGGCGGGCCTGGCCGCGGCTCGCGGACGAGATCACGGTCTGCGACTGCTGGGCGCAGTTCTGGCCGGTGCCCCAGGTGTACGTCGTGTAGGGCACGTCCTGTCCGAGGTTGTACTTGGCGACGTACTGGGCGCACTTCATGAAACGGTTGTCGTCGTAGCCGTACAGGTCCTCGCCCTGCGACCAGGCCGTCTCGCAGAAGGCGCCGAGCTGGCCCATGCCCATCATGGTGTGTCCCTGGTCGCGGCCGGACTCCTGGTACTGGGCGAGGCCCTGGCTCTCGTAGACGAACGGCACGGCATGGGTGATCGACCCGTTTCCCGCGCCGTTCTTGAAGTAGTTCACGGCCTGGTCGTACATGGCCGCGTCGTCGCACAGGATTCCGATCGCGAGGATCGAGTTCATGGTGCAGAGGTCCCAGTTCGCCCAGTAGTTGGTGATGCAGGCGTCGTTGTGGCCGGTGAGGAACTGGTTGTTGAGCGGGTAGAACACGCCCCGCATCATCGTCTTGAACCGGTCGAGGTCGAACCCGGCGTAGCCGCGCATGAGTTCGGCGGCGTTCGCGAACTGGTAGCCGTAGATCCCGGCGGCCAGGAAGCGGTCGGCGTTGCCGGTGACCGTGGTGAGTTCGGCCGACCAGGCGTTGAGGATCTTCACGGCGGTGTCGCCGTTGGCGCCGGTGCCGGCGATCTTCCAGCGCAGGGCGTTCTGGTAGGCGGCGTGGATGTCGTTGTAGAGGATGCCGTAGTTCTCGCCCGTGCCGCCGCGGATGATGGTGGCCTGCGGGTTGGGTGTCCAGCCGGCGGCCGAGTGGGAGTTGGCGGTCAGCCGGTTCCAGCCGGAGAGCCAGGGGTCGTCGCCCGCGGCGACCCTCACCTTGGCGCGGTTGAGCTCTCCGTAGGCGTGCAGCATGCCGGGGTGGGTGAAGGTCGCGGGTGCGGCGGCCGCGGTGGGGCCGCTCACCGCCGACGCGGAGGCGCCGACGGCGAGGGCGGCGGTGAGTCCGCCGGCGGTCCTGAGCAGACCGCGGCGGCTGACGTTCGTGGGCGTGCTCTGCCTGTGGGGGTTGGTGCGGCTCATGGCAGTGCATCTCCGATCTATGTGGGGGTGATGCTCACCTGCTCGAACTGCGTGGTGCTGTGGACCAGCGGGCTGCGGGAGCAGACCACGAGGCCCACGTAATAGGGGGCGTCACCGAAGTCGGGGATCTGGCCGTCCGCGAGGGAGGTCCAGGTGGCGCCGTCGTCGGTGGAGAGAGCTGCGGTGAAGGCGGTCCCGGCGCGCTTCAGCCGCAGCAGGCAGGGGAGTTGGGTGCTTCCGCTGCCGGTGAATGCGGAGGCTCCCGCCACGGTCTTGCGCAGCATGAGCTGTGCGGTGGTTCCGGACGTGACGATCGCTCCGGCCGCCTGGTCGAACGGTGACAGCGACTTGGCCATCAGCAGGCCCACGCGGTCAGTGGGGGATCCGCTACGGGACAGCAGCCGGGCGGTGATCTCGCAGTCGCCGCTGACGGGCTGCCGTACGAACTGACCTGTCATCCCCTGGCCGTTGACGTTCAGGTCGACGCCCGCACCGCGCACGGTGAAGGTGCCGCCGTCGTACGACGTGCTGCCGGGGGTGCGGATCGCGACCACGCCGAGGGTCCCGAAGGCCCGGTCGTCGAGCACGGGGTCGCCGAGGTCGCCGTACGTCCAGGGGGCGGGCGGCGGGGTGCCGACGGTGACGGTGAGCGTGCCGGAGGCGGTTGCGGCCGCGTTGCCCGCGGTGGTGGTGACCGTGAACTCGCCTGTCCCGGTGGCGGTTCCGCAGATGAGGCCGGTGCGTTTGTTGAGGCGGAGTCCGTCGGGCAGGCCGTCCGCGGTGAACCGCACGGGCTCGTGCGACGCGCGCAGCAGGTGCCTGAACTCCGTGCCCCTGTTGACGAACACCGCGCCGGGCGAGGTGAGTTCGGGGGCCGACGGGGTCGGCATCTGCGCGTGGGCGGTCTCCGAGAGCGGGCCGCGACCGCCGGTGCCGGTCTTCGCGACGGCGTAGTGGTACGTCGTTCCGGGCGTCCCTGTCGCGTCCGCGTACCGGATGCGGGCGCCGAAGCCGACCGGGCCGATGCCGGTGGCGAGGGTCTCGTACGGTCCTTCGGGACGGTCGGCCCGCAGCACCAGGTAGCCGGCGGCCAAGTCCGGGTCGGACCAGGATAGTTCGACGGCGTCGGCCGCGGTGGTGGCCCGCAGATCGGTGGCGGAGCGGGTGGGCCGGGGCGAGGTCCAGACGTCACCGGACGAGGAGGTCACGCTCACGTTGTCGAAGGCACCGGTGCCGGTCTCGGCGTACGCCTCGTCGACGCCGAGGCAGGAGGTGAGGGTGAGCCCGGCGTGGACCGTGCCGCCCAACTGGACCTTGGTGGAGCCGACTTCGCGCCAGCGGATGCCGTCCGGGGAGAGGAGACCGGTGCAGCGGCCGCCCTTGCGGGTGACCCGCACCCAGTACGGCTTCCGCAGCCGGTAGCCGTCGCCCGCACCCTCGACGTACGGCGCCTGGAGTGGTGTCGCCGACTCCGGCAGCGTGCCGAGGTCGGAGATCGGGAAGGACGCGGACGTGGTGAGGGTCTGCTGCTGGGACGGCGGGACGGGGGTGCTGCCGGTGGCCGAGGTGGCCGCCCCCGCCTTCGGGCGCACGGTCCACACACCGCTCCAGGTGTGCAGCGGCAGCCCCTGGACCAGCATCGACGCATGCGCGGCGGTCGCGTCGAGGGAGTCGCGGAGGGTGACGCCGATCTTGGAGTACTGCGAGCTGAGCGGCCACACGATGCGCGCGGTGACCGTGCCGTCGCCGTGCAGCGGAAGGTGCACGAACCGGTGGGTCTCGGCGGTGCCGCTCGCCTCCAGCACGAACCGCTCTCCGTCGAACACCGCGGATCCGGGGATCCTCACCTCGCCCACGTCCTGGGTGGACCAGGCCTCCGGGAGGCCTGCGCAGGCGGCCACCGGCAGCGAACTCCCGCTCATTCCCTGGGAGTTGGAGGCGGTGACTGTGTAGTGGTACGTCCGGCCCGTGCGCGCGCCGGCGTCGGTGTACGTCGGCCGGTCGACACCGGTCGCGACGGTCTCGTACGGGCCCTGCGGCCTGGTGGCCCGGCGCACGGTGTAGGCGGTCGCACCCGCGGACGGCAGCCAGCCGACGGTGACCGACCCGTCCTGCCCCACCGCGGTGAGGCCCGCCGGAGGGGTCGGCGCGGTGGGTGCGGGGGCCGTCGCGCCGGCATAGGTGAAGGTGCCCCAGCTCGGCAGGTCGTCGTTGCTGCCCTCGACGACGCGGGCCCCGCCGCTGCCGCGGAAGACGGCGGCCTTCGTGTACGGGGCGTCGAGGCCGCGGACACCGGCGTAGTGGGCGTAGTACATCTCGTAGATCGGGGGCAGCGTGCCGCGGACCTTGTCCGAGACGGCCGTCTTGACGTACTTGCCGGTGCGGTCGAGGTCGGGGGTGAAGGGGACATCGCCGCCGAGGTTGTAGCGGGCGGCGTACTCGGCGTTCGCGAGCATGCGGTGGCCGTCGAAGCCCCACAGGTCGACGCCCTGGCTCCAGGCGACCTGGGCCGCGTCGCCGAGCAGTCCGACGGCGAGCTGCTCGTGGCCCTGGTCGCGGCCGCTCTCCTGGCCCTGGCCGTCGGCGCCGACGACGCGGTGCGGGACGCTGCCGTTGCCGGCGCCCGCCGCGGCGAAGCGGAGCGCGTCCTCGAAGAGGGTGCGGTTCTCGCAGAACACGCCGATGGCCAGAATGGTCTGAATGGACGTCAGGTCCCAGTTGCCGTTGGCGTAGAGCATGTATCCGGACACTGCCGGATACCAGACGCGCAGGAAGGACTCCTCGCAGCGGGCGATGTCCGAGTCCGCCCAGCCGTCGTAACCGGTGTGCCGCAGCAGCTCGGCCGCGTTGACGAACTTGAAGGCCTGGAGCCCGGCGCCGAGCGGCCCGTCCGCTCCGGTGATCGCCGTCAACGACGTCGACCAGGCGTTGAGGATGTCGCGGGCCTTGTCGGCATGGGCGCGCTCCCCGGTGGCGCACCACATCAGGGCGTTCTGGTAGGCGGCGGCCGAGTCGGCGACGGCCT
The DNA here is from genome assembly GCF_040606085.1 of Streptomyces sp. NPDC005485. NCBI lineage: Bacteria > Bacillati > Actinomycetota > Actinomycetes > Kitasatosporales > Streptomycetaceae > Streptomyces > Streptomyces sp. NPDC005485. Next base: position 36,501 of record NZ_JBEXDZ010000048.1, read on the forward strand.
GGTTCATGAAGTTCGAGGGGCCGCGGCCCCAGGAGGTGATCTGGCCGGTGTTCTGCACGGTGTACGACGCCGACGAGCGGGCGTGCGCCGCGAGCGCCGAGTAGCCGTCGTACAGGGGGGATTGCTTGGACCCGACCGCGGCCTTCATACGGGCGAGGTCGTCGGCGGTGTGCAGGAGGCCGGGGTGGGCGAAGGTGAACTCGGCGGCGGTGTCCGGGGTTTCGGCCCGCGCCGCGGGCACGGACAGGGAGGTCGTGCCCGCGGCGAGGAGCAGTGCCGTGGAGGCCTGGATGAGGCCGCGGCGGCTGAGCGTGGTCACTGGGCTGCCGCCTCCGCCTCGGCGGTGGTCAGGAAGGTGAGACCGGTGACGTGCTCGTTGTAGTACCACTGCACCGAGTCGGTGGTCGCGTACCACTTGGGCTTCTTCATCGAGTCGGCGACGACCGTGCCGTTGATCACCAGGTTCTCGAAGGTGACGTTCTTGATGCCGTGGTCGGCGTCGTAGCCGAGGAAGAGCGACGGGTTCGCGTGGGTGCCCGTGTAGCTGAGGTTCTTGACGTAGACGTCCTCGATGCCTCGGCCGACCGAGGTGTTGTACTTGGTGTTGTACATGACCCGCATATGGATCACCTGACCCCAGCGGAAGTCCTCGATGCGGACGTCCTCGATCAGCACGTTCTTGACCAGGTTGGAGTCGCCGGGGTTGAGGGCGATGCAGCCCTGGTAGCCCAGCTGCGGCTCGCGGTGGTCGAGGATGTCGAGGTTCTTGAAGACCAGGTTCTCGAGCATCTCGGGGGCGTCGCTGTTGCCGTGCGTGCCGACGTTGATCGGGTGGGCGACGTCGGCCCACAGGGTGCAGTTCTGGACGGTGATGTCCCGGGTGTCGCCGTAGTAGTCCCAGCGGTGGCAGTAGATGGCGATGCAGTCGTCGGAGTTGCGCATGAAGCAGCCGTCGAAGACGATCCCGGTGGAGGAGAAGACGTCGAAGCCGTCGCCGTTGCCCTTCGAGCTGAACGAGCGCGCCTTCTTGATGTGGACGTTCTCGCTCATGCCGAACGTGCCCGCGTAGCCGTTCGGGTTCATGATGATGACGTCCTCGACGCGGATGTTCCTGCTGCCCTCGCAGAGGATTCCGCCGGGACCCGCGTTGAGCATGCCGCGGCCGGTGAGGGCCGCCTTCTCCACGTTCTTGAAGAACACCTGCGCCTGCAGGACCGCTCCTCCCGCCAGGTACACGGTCTTGCCGCTGGGAACGGTGAGGACGTTGCCGGTGACGGTGTGCACGCCGGGGCCGAACCAGAGGACGTCCGGGTCGTCGGCGGAGGGCGGGTTGGGGTCGATGTGGTTGGTGAACAGGTGCAGACAGTCGAAGATCTCGTCGTTGATCTGGACGACCACGTCACGCGGCTCGTCGAGGGTGAACCGCAGGGTGTCGCCGAGCAGTTCGGGCTTGATGCCGAGCGCGTCCGGTCTCACCCGGGCCTTGGTGGTGCCGCCCTTGAGATACGTGACCTCGATCTCGACGCAGCCCTGGAAGTCGAAGTACACCATCGACGTGTTGAGGACCTTGCCCGACCCGGTGGTCGCGTTGATCTCCTCCAGCTGCGGCCGCCAGATGTCGAGGGTCGCCCACTCGCCGTCGGGGGCGGTACGGACGCGCACCTTGAAGCTCGTGTTGGTCGGCATGGTGGACGGGCGCGGGTAAGTGACCAGCTTGGGGGCGGAGTTGCCGCCGTCGGCGCGGGCCGTCGTGGCCGTCAGGCCGGACAGGCCGGCGGCGAGCACGGTGGCGCCGGTCGCCTGAAGAGCGGTGCGCCGGGACAGGGGCGTGTTCATGCGTGACTCCTTGCAACAGGAAGGCAGGTGGGGCTACTTGAGGCCGGAGGTCGCCATACCGGCGACGAATCCGCGCTGGGCGACGAGGAAGATCAGCAGGATGGGGACGACGTACATCACGGAGGCCGCGGCCTGGAGGTTGGCGACGGGTGTGCCGGCCGAGGTGACATAGGTGGACATGATGGCGACGGCGAGCGTGGTGTGGTCGGTGGACAGCAGCAGCTGCGGGGCGATGTAGTCCCCCCAGGTCCAGGTGAAGGCGATCACGAAGCTCGCGGACAGGACCGGCCAGGACTGCGGCAGGAAGATCCGCCAGAAGATCGCCGCATAGCCGCAGCCGTCGACGATCGCGGCCTCCTCCAGCTCCCGGGGCAGGCCGGCGAAGAACTGCCGGAAGAGGAAGACCAGATACGGGGCGGCGGACAGGCCCCACAGCACCCACGGCCAGTACGTGTCGACCATGCCGAGCTTCGCGAAGATCAGGTAGGTCGGCAGGAGGGTGATGAGCTGGGGCAGCATCATCGAGCCGAGCAGGATGCCGAACAGCGTCTTCTTGCCGGGTGCGTCGAGGCGGGCGAAGCCGAAGCCGACCCAGGCCGAGCTGAGAGTGACCAGGGTGGCGTAGATGAGGGCGATGACCAGGGAGTTGCGGGCGTAGCCGAGGAAGTCGATGAGGTTGAAGGCGTCGGCGAAGTTGTGCCACTGGACGTGCTCGGGGAGCCAGTGCACCGGTGAGGCGGCCAGTTCGCCCGGGGTCTTCAGGCCGGTGAGGACCAGCCAGCCGAAGGGGCCGAGGAACAGCCCGGTGAGGGCGACGAGGACGGTGTAGAGAACGAGGCGGTTCACGCGCAGTCGCACGCGGGCCGGGGACGTCGAGGGCTTCGGGGGCAGGCTCGCGGCGGTCACTTCTTCGCCTCCGGTTCGACGTTGTAGAACACCGCACCGGACGTGAACCTGAAGATGAGTCCGGTCACGATGAGGATCAGGACGAAGAGAATCCACAGCAGCGCGGAGGCGTAGCCGTAGCGGCCGAGCGCGAAGTACTGCGCGAACACGTGCATCATGTAGGTGTAGTTGGACTGAGGGACCGTGGTGACGCCGCCCGTGGTGCCGAACGGGGCCAGCAGCAGCGGCATGATGGTCTGCACCGAGGCGATCACCCCGGTCACCGTCTGGAACAGCAGCACCGGCGACAGCAGTGGCACGGTGATGCTCCGGAAGGTCCGCCAGGCACCGGCCCCGTCGATACGGGCCGCCTCATGGAGCTCGCGGGGTACGTCCTGGAGCCCCGCCAGCGAGATGATCATGATGTTTCCGGCGGCCCAGAGAACCGTCATCAGCAGGACGTAGCGCGCATAAGGATCGGCGAGCCAGCCGACGGCGTCGATACCGAAGATGTTGAGGACGCCGTTGGCCGCACCCGAGTTCTGGTCGAAGAGCTGCTTGAACGCGATACCCGCGCCCACCGGCGGCACCACCGCCGGCAGATACAGCAGGGTGCGGAACAGCCCGCGTGCCTTCATCGGCCGGTTGACCAGGACGGCGAGCCCCATCCCCGCGATGATCGACAGCGGTACCGAGGTCACCGCGAACAGGCCCGCGCGGCCCAGCGCGTCCCAGGTCGTCGGGTCCGAGAACAGCTCCCGGTAGTTGCCGAGGCCGACGTAGCGCCAGTGCGGCGAGATGCCGTCGTACGTGGTGAAGCTCAGCCACAGCGCGTACGCCATCGGCACGATGGTCAGCAGCAGGAACCCGACGATCCAGGGCGAGGTGAACATGTAGAACGCCCGGTACCTGCGCGCGGCCATGGAGGACCGCGGCCGGCCGGCGGTCCCGGCCCGTCCGGAACTGGCCGCCGAGTTACGCCGGTCCGCGACGGACGGCATCTGATCAACCGTCATCCCACCTGCTCCTTACCGCGCTTCAGCTGCTCGTTGAGGGACGAGTTCAGCCGTCCCGCGAGGGTGTCGACGGAGATGCCGCCGTTCATCGCGGCCGGGGCGATCTGGTTGAAGAGCGCGTCGAACGCGTCCGCGGTGGTGTACGGCGTGAAGGAGATCACCGAGAAGTGCTTCAGCTCGGCCTCCTGGACCCTCAACTCCTGCCTCTGATAGGCCTCCTGAGCGGGCATCAGCGGGCGTAGCGACTTCAGCGTGGGGATTCCCCAGCCGCTGGAGGCGCGCGCCTTGGCCGGTGCCTCGCCGAAGAACCACTCGAAGACCCGCCAGGCGGCGTCCTTGTTCCGTGCCTTCCGCGGCATCCACAGACCGGTGCCGCCCTGGCAGGCGCTGATCCGCGGGCCTCCCTCGAAGACCGGCGCGGGTGCGAGGCGGGAGACGGGCGCCAGCTTCTTGTCCGCGTTGATCATGCCGCCGAGCCAGTAGCCCGCGTTCGACATGGCCATCCGGCCTGCCTGATAGGTGGGGCCGTCCCAGCCGTTGGGGTCGGGCTGGATGAGACTCGGTCCGACCTTGGCCCTGCAGAAGTCGATGTACCAGGCCAGCGCCTTGCGGGCCTCGGGGGTGGTGAAGTCGACCCGGGAGAAGTCGTCGTTGAAGAGACTGCCTCCGGCGGACGCCGTCATGGTCGCCAGGAGCGTGGCCCTGGTCAGACCGCTGTAGCTGCCGCCGAAGACGGTCGTCTGACCGTTCTTGCGCTGGACGATGCGCTTGGCGCGTTCCAGCCATTCCTCGTACGTGACCGGCTCGGTTTCCGACGGGTGGTCGACCCCGGCCTTGTCGAACGCCGAGGTGTTGTACCAGTACATCGAGTCCTGGGAGAAGTCCTTCGCCATGCCGTAGCGGGGGCCCTTGCCCTGGGTCCGGCCGTCGTACCGCCACAGGTCGTTGACCGGATCCAGGTCGTCGACCTTGAGGACGCTGCTCCTGGCGAAGTAGGGGTCCAGCTCCTCCATCACGTCCCGCGCCGCGAAGTACGCCGCGTCCACGGCTCCGACGGCGCGCACCAGGTCGGGCGGGTTGCCGTTGGTGAGCATCGCGATCAGCTTGGTGATGTCCTGCTGCACCGTGACGATCCTGATGCCGGTGTCCTTCTGGGCCTGCTTGATCAGTTCCGGGGAGATGTCCTCGGGCTTGACCATCAGCGTGACGGTCTCGCCCGACCCGCCGACCGCGCTCGACACCTGCAACGCGCAGCCGCTGAGCGCCGCCGCACCGGCCACGGCGCCGCCCGCCGACATGGCGAGAAACCGGCGGCGGCTGGGTGGAGTTCCGGCGTGCGAGCGCATGAACGCCTCACCTTCTGCTTCGAGTCGAGCGGACCACCGGCCAACCGGTGGCATAACGACCTCACCGATAGCAACCGGTTGCTACGGCAGGTGCGCAGAGCTTCTTCGCTGTCCGGAAACCTCGTCAAGACTCCTGACGAACTTTCGAAAACACTGGTCGGTCCTCGACGGCACTCAAAAGCGGCGATCGGGAGGGCGGTGACGGGCGGTTTCGGGGCACTTGAGTGGAGGGCAGACTCCGGAGGCGGGCTGTCCGCGAGGCCGAACCGGTGGGTGGCGCGACCGGCACAGGGTCGGTCGTCGACGTTGACGGCACTCATAGGAACCGGTTGTCGATCACCTCTTGAGGATCACTCGCGGAGAGGCGCACCATGGGGTCCCTCGCCATGGGGTCCCTCGCCATGGGGTCCCTCGCCATGGGGCACTCGCCGAGGATCAGACCCCTGCGGCGCCGCCTGCGAGCCGCCCACCCCGAGGCGACAGCCTCACCGATCTCGCCGAACACCGCGGGCCGCTCGGGTAAGCGCTTGCCCCCCATTCCCGGCTCCGTGACGCCACCCCGGCGCAAGGACCCGCCCCCGACCCCACCCCGATCCCACCCCCTTTCCGCCACGAACCGCGCCCCCAATGCCCCATCCCGCCACGACATGCACAGATGCACCCAGCGGGATCGAGCCGCGCGCGAGGCCCTTCCTCCACCGCACTGTTTGACCGGCTCCGCGCGCCAGATCTACGGTAGAAGACGCTTTCTGAAACTGTTTCCCAGCGCCTCAGGAGAGTCATGCCCAGCGCCCAGCCGCCGAGGGTCGTGTTCGCGATGGATCCGGTACACCTCCCCCTGCTCTTCCCTCCTCCGCTCATGGCACGGCTCCAGAAGGTGGCCGCGATCGACCCCGGTCTCGTCGTACGGGACTTCGCGGCCCCTGAGGCGGCCGCGGCGCTCGCCGAGGCCGAGGTGCTGATCACCGGCTGGGGCTGCCCCCGGCTCGATGAGGAAGCACTGGCGGCGGCACCGCGGCTGCGCACCGTCCTGCACGCCGCGGGCTCCGTCCGCTCACTGGTCGGCGAGGCCCTGTGGGAGCGCGGCGTGACCGTGGCCAGCGCGGCGGCCGGCAACGCCCTGCCGGTCGCGGAGTACACGCTCGGCATGATCCTGCTCCTCGGCAAGGACACCTTCGCCCACCGCGAGCGCTTCCGCGCCACCCATGCCCAGCCCTCCGCCGCCGAGACCGTGGCCACCGGCAACCTCGGCCGTCGCGTCGGGATCATCGGCGCCTCCCGCGTGGGCCGACGGCTGCTGGAACTGCTGCGCCCGTTCGACTTCGCCGTATCGCTGTACGACCCCTACGTGGACGCCGCCGAGGCCGCCGCCCTCGGCGCCGAACCCCGGTCGCTGGAGGACCTGCTCGGCGACAGCGACATCGTCAGCCTGCACGCTCCCGACATCCCCGAGACCTACCGCATGCTCGACCGCGACCGGCTCGCCCTCATCAAGGACGGCGGGGTGCTGATCAACACCTCGCGCGGCGCCCTGGTGGACCCGGTCGGTCTCACCGAGGAGCTCGTCTCCGGCCGCCTGCACGCGGTGCTGGACGTCACCGAACCCGAGCCGCTGCCCGCCGACTCGCCGCTGTACGACCTGCCCAACGTGTTCCTCACCCCGCACATCGCCGGCTCCCTCGGCAACGAACTGGCGCGCCTCGGCAGCATCGTCGTCGACGAGCTGACCCGCTTCGCCACCGGACTGCCGCCGGTCCACGAGGTCCGGCGCGCGGATCTGGCCCGTGTCGCCTGACCTCCACGCCTTCCGCGCGCCCCGCCGCGCGGAAACCATGGGATACGGTTTCACCACCGGCGGGGTGCGGGACCCCGGCCCGTCCGGCGGGAGAGTCGCCGACGCGGCAGTCGCTACGGTCAAGGAGTCGCCACGGTGAGTCAGCGCAAGGTGTCGGGCGACTCCGCAGGACGGGCCACCATCCGGGACGTGGCCCAGCGCGCGGATGTCTCCGTCGCCAGTGTGTCGCGAGTCCTGTCCGGCAACTACCCGGTCTCGGACGAGCTGCGCCGCCGGGTGATGAAGGTCGTACAGGACCTGGACTACGTCACCAACGCGCACGCCCGCTCCCTGGCCGGCGGCGGTACGCCCACGGTGGCCATCCTCCTGAACAACATCACCGGTGCCGCCTTCGCCCATGTCGCCAAGGGTGTCGAGGGTGCCGCCTCGCTGCGCGGCTGGCTCTCGCTGGTCGGCACGACCGGGGACGACCCGGAGCGGGAACTCGCCCTGGTCAACCTCATGCGGCAGCAGGGCGTCGCCGCGGTGGTCCTGCTCGGCGGGGCGTACGACTTCGACGAGTACCAGGTCCGGATGGCGAGGTTCGCCCGCTCCCTGGACGCGGCGGGCTCGCATCTCGTCCTGGTGGGCAGACCGCCGCTGGAGGGCAACGTCCCCGCCACGACGGTCGACTACGACAACGAGGGCGGCGCCTACGCCATGGCCAGCCACCTGCTGTCCGCCGGCCACCGCCGCGTCCTCATCCTGCCGGGCCACGCCGAACTCACCACCGCCCAGGGCCGTTTGAGGGGCGCCCGGCGCGCCTTCGAGGCGTACGGAGTGCCGTTCGACCCGGGCACGGTGATCCACGGCAGCTACGACTACGAGCACGGCTACGACGCGGTCGAGCAGAGCCTGCGCGAGGGGCTGGACTTCACGGCGGTCCTCGCGGGCACGGACGTGGTCGCCGCCGGCGCCATGCAGGCGCTGCGCTCGGCCGGGCTCAGGGTGCCCGAGGACGTGTCGATCGTCGGCTACGACGACATTCCGCTGGCCTCCCAGCTCACGCCGCAACTGACCACCGTGCACGTCCCGTACGAGGAGATGGGCCGGGTGGCGCTGCGCGCGGTCGCCGACCGGCGCGAAGGCGGTGCGGGCCGGCGCCGTAGCGGGGACGGCGACCACCTGGTCCTGGGCACGCATGTCGTCGTACGCCAGTCGGTCTGCCCGCCGAGCCGACGTCCGTAACGTCTCCCGCACCCTGTTACGTAAACGTTTTCTTGCCGTTCTCGCTCTCACCCGACGCCCCACGCGTCACCCGAGGCCGGCCGCTCACCCTGCCCCCGCATGCCGCTGACCTGCGGAGATTCGCATTCCCCCAACTCCCTCGGGTCGACCTCCGACCTAACCTCCCGGACAACCCCACGTAACAATTTTCCGGGGACCTCTTGCTCGCGACTGGCCGATAGGCCTACCGTCCACGGCAACCGCTTTCTACATCTTCCGCTTGGCCACTCCCCCCGCAACCGCGTGCCGATGCATTCCGGCCGCCGTTCCTGGCCGACACCGAGCCGCCGTCCTCTCGTTCTGAGAACGCCTACTCCGAAGGATCAGGGTCAGATGAACTCCACCAGCCCCCGCAAAAGGGCCGTCCGCGCCGCTGTCGCGGGCCTCGCGCTGACAGGTCTGCTCGCCGCGTGCGGCGGGTCCGGCTCCGGAGACTCCTCGTCGTCCGGTCCGGTCACCCTGCCCTTCTGGGGCTGGGCCAACGGCCAGGAAGCGGTTGTCAAGGCGTTCAACGCCGGCCACAAGGACATCAAGCTCAAGTACACGAAGGTCACCGACCAGCTGACCATGCAGAAGCAGCTGACCAACGCCGTCAAGGCGGGCAACGCGCCCTGTCTGGTGCAGAACACCGCCGAGTACGTGACCACATGGGTGTCGCAGGGCGCGCTCGCCGACATCACCAAGTACGTCGAGGCCGACAAGGACAAGTTCAACGCAGGCGCCTGGGCCGGCGCAGGGGTGCAGGGCAAGATCTACGGCGTTCCGACCAGTTCGGCGCCCGCCTTCACCATCTACCGCACCGACCTCTTCGCGAAGTACGGCCTGAAGGCACCCGCGACCTGGGACGACTTCATCGCCGCGGGCAAGGTGCTGAAGAAGCACGGCATCAAGATCACCAACTACGCCGGTGAGGACCCCAGCACCCTTGAGGTGCTCGCCATGCAAGCCGGAGCGCACTGGTACTCCATCGACGGCAACGCGTGGAAGGTGAACTTCCAGGACGCGGGCACCCTCAAGGCCGCCAAGGTGATCCAGGACATCATCGACAACGGCCTCAACTCCAAGCTCTCCTTCGCGGACTACGCGGCTGTGCAGCGCAACTACGACAACGGCGGCACCGCGACCCGGCAGATCTCCACCTGGCAGATGGCCGGCATGGTGCAGAACTTCACCAAGTCGAACGGCAAGTGGGCCCTGTCCCCCTGGCCGACGTTCGACGGCGCCGCGGCGAAGACTCCCGCAGGCACCAACCAGAGTGGCGGCCTGACCCTGGTGACCAAGCAGTGCAAGAACCAACAGCAGGCGGCCGAGGCAGCGTTGTGGATGTCCACCAACACCGGCGCGGTCAAGACGATGGCGAGCCCGGAGACCGGCAACGGCGTGATGCCCGCGCTGGCCGACAGCGACGCGTACGTCGGAGAGGCGATCTCAGACAAGCTGCTCGGCGACCACTACGAGCCGGGCAAGAAGGTGGTCACGGACAGCCTGTCCACCGTCACCACCGACTGGACCTTCGGCCCGGACTGGACCGCGATGTTCACGGAGTTGCAGAGCGGCTGGGCGAAGGTCATGAACAAGGAGCAGAAGGTCACCGATCTGCTGGCGCACATGCAGGAGTGGACGGTCAAGGACCTCAAGTCCCGCGGCATCAGCGTCAAGGGCTGAGGCACGCCCGATGATCCGCTCCCAGCGCTGGAAGGGCGCCGCCTTCACGGTGCCCTTCCAGCTCGGCTTCGTGTTCCTGTACGTGATCCCGATCGGCTACGCCGTCTACCAGTCGCTCTTCCTTGAGCAGCAGTCGGGCCTCGGGCTCGGCGGTGCGACGGAGAAGTTCGTCGGTCTGGACAACTACCAGCACGGCCTGACCGACTCGGCGTTCCTCAACTCCGTGCTCCGGGTCGTCCTGTTCGCCTGCGTCCAGATTCCGGTGATGCTCGCCGTCAGCCTGGTGCTCGCCCTGTGTCTGGACGCGCTCACCTCGCGGGCGGCCGGGCGCTTCCGGATCCTGCTGCTCATTCCGTACATGATCCCCGGGGTGGTCGCCGCCATCGTGTGGATCAACCTCTACAGCCCGGATGTGGGCCCGCTGACGCCGCTCGGCGACCTGTTCGGCTTCTCCTGGAACTTCTTCGCGCCCTCGATGGTCTGGCCGTCCATCGGCAACCTGCTGACCTGGCACGGCATCGGCTACAACATGGTGATCATCTACTCGGCGCTGCAGGGCGTGCCGCGCGAGCTGTTCGAGGCCGCACGGCTCGACGGCGCCTCCGAACTCCGTATCGCGCGAAGCATCAAGATCCCGCACGTGCGCGGGGCTCTCGTCCTGACCGGCATGCTGTCGATCATCCAGATGCTGCAGATCTTCAACGAGCCGGCGCTGTTCCGCAACGTGACCCCACAGACGGTCGACGACAGCTTCACGCCGATCATGGTCATCTACAACCAGGCGTTCAACGCGGGCAACTACCACTACGCGGCGGCCCTTTCGGTGCTGCTCGCCCTCATCCTCGGCATCGCCTCCTTCCTCTTCTACCGGCTGACCTCGAAGGAGGCCGACTGACCATGCTGACGGACACCCGCAGCGAAGACACCACCGAGCGGCCCCCGAGGCGCCCCGTCCGGCGGCTCACCCGTCCCGACCGCGCGGCCACCGGCCGAGGCGGCCAGCGCTTCATCATGATCGGCCTGGCCCTGGGAAGCGCCTACAGCCTCTTCCCGGTGTACTGGCTGATCGTCGCCGCCACCAAGGACCGCACCGGGCTGTACCAGACCAACGGCCTCTGGTTCTCCGGCATGCACCTCTGGGACAACCTGCATCAGCTCTTCACCTACCACGACGGCATCTTCCTGCGCTGGACAGCCAACTCGTTCCTGTACGCCGGCGTCGGCTCCCTCGGCGGCACACTCATCGCGCTCGCCACCGGCTACGGCCTGGCGCGCTTCGAATTCCCGGGCCGCGGCGCGGTGTTCGCGTGTGTCGTGGGCTCCTTCCTCATCCCGATCGCCCTGCTCACCCTCCCCCTCTATCTCCTGTTCTCGGAGATCGGGCTGGTGGACACCCCGTGGGCCATGCTCATCCCGTGCCTGATCAACCCGTTCAGCGTGTACCTGGCCAAGGTCTACACGGAGTCCTCGATCCCCTTCGAACTCCTGGAGGCGGCCCGCCTGGACGGTGCCGGTGAGCTGCGGATCTTCTTCAGCATCGTGCTGCGGATGATGACGACGGGCGGCGCAACCGTCTTCCTGCTCGCCTTCGTCCAGACCTGGAACGCCTTCTTCCTCCCGCTGACCGTGCTGCGCGGAGAGGAGAACTGGACGCTGAACATCGGCCTGTACAACTGGAGCGGCAAACGTCTGGAGTCAGGCATCGACCTGACCAGCCTGGTGCTGACCGGCGCACTCCTGTCGATCGTGCCGCTCGCCGTGATGATGACGGCGATGCGCCGCTACTGGCGGACCGGCGTCACGCTGGGAGCCCTCAAGTGACCGTGGCGCACAATCCCGTCATCCGTGGCTTCGCCCCGGACCCCTCGCTGGTCCGGGCGGGCGACTGGTACTACGTCGCCACCAGCTCCTTCGAGTGGTTCCCCACGATCCCCGTCCACCGCTCCCGCGACTTGGCCCACTGGGAGTACGCGGGCCATGTCCGGGGCGCCGTCCCGGGCGACTCGCTGGCCGGGGTGCCGGACTCGGGAGGCATCTGGGCCCCTTCCCTGAGCTGGGACGGCGAGCGGTTCTGGATGGTCTACTCGATCGTGCGCTCGGTCGGCACCCGCTACTTCGACCTCGACACCTACGTCACCACGGCCACGCAGGTCGACGGGGAGTGGACGGCACCGCGCCGGGTCGCCGGCCACGGCTTCGACCCCGCGCTCTTCCACCACGAAGGACGCCTGTGGCTGCTCAACATGCAGAGCGACCACCGCCCCTCCGGGCAGCGCTTCGCCGGAATCGTGCTGACCGAACTCGACCGTGACACTCTCACCCCGCTCGGCGACACACGTCTGCTGCTCCAGCACGAACGGCTCATCGAGGGACCGAAGCTGCTGTACCGCGACGGCTGGTTCCACCTCGTGCTCGCCGAGGGCGGAACCGGTTTCGAGCACGGCGTCCTGACGGCACGCAGCCGCGAGATCACGGGCCCGTACGAACTCGACAGCCTCCCTCTGCTGACCACACGGGACGACCCCTCGCACCCCCTCCAGAAGGCCGGTCACGCGGAACTGGTGCAGACCCCGACCGGCGAGTGGTTCCTCAGCCACCTCACGGCGCGCCCCCTCCATACCGCGGAAGGCCCCCGCTGCACCCTGGGACGCGAGACGGCGATCCAGGCGGTGACCTGGGACGACGACGGCCGGCCCCGACTGCGCCAAGGCGGTTGGCACCCCGAGATCGACGTGGAAGTACCCGACCCCCCGGCGCCACCCGCACCCCCCGCCCGCTCCCCCGAAACCGCCACGCTGTCCTGGCCTTGGAGCACCCTGCGCGGCTACCCCGACCCCTCCTGGGCCGACACCTCGGCGCGCCCCGGCTGGATCCGACTGCGCGGCCGCCAGGGCCCGGAGTCCCTCTGGGACCAGAGCCTGCTGGCCAGACGCATCACGGAACACCATGCCGAGGCCGAGGTGACGATCGAGGCGAGCCCGCGCACCTTCACCCAGGCAGCCGGTCTGGCGCTCTGGTACAACACGGAGTCCTTCCTGACCCTCGATCTGACCTGGGCGGAGCCCGCGGGCGAACTGCAGCGCGGCCAGCAGTGGCAGGGCGGGGGCCGTACCGTGCTCAGCCTCCTGGAACGCGACCCGGAGGGCACCAGGCAGCTGGCCGTCGTCGACGTGGACGCGGGCACCCCGGTCACCCTGGGTGTGACGGTGGAAGGCGCCGACGCCCAGTTCTGGCACGTCCGGAACGAGACGCGCACCCCGATCGGCCCGCCGCTGGACGTGACCCGCCTCTCCGACGACTACGGCCCCAAGCTGCGCTTCACCGGCTCCTTCGTAGCCCTTCGCGCCCACGACCTGGTCGACGCGGCCTTCACGGCGGATTTCACCGACTTCCGGCTGACCTGCACGGCCGGCTGACGTTCGACCCTTCGAAATTTTCGCCGAGCCCCATCCTTCAAATCCCTACTCCTTCACGCCGCGTTGAGGCAGGTCTAGGGTAGGAAGCGCTTGCTATGCGGTGTGTGGCGCCGACGCGCGAGCGACGTTGTTCGAAAATTTCGTCGGCCCACGGGACGGCGCCTGAGAGATGGAGTCGCGATGGCGCGTGGCGGGAGCGTGACGACCGGGCCGACACTGGCCGTCGTGGCCCGCGAGGCCGGGGTGTCGGTGCCCACCGCCTCGAAGGTGGTCAACGGACGGGAGGACGTGGCGCCGGAGACCCGCCGCCGGGTCACCGAGGCGCTCGACCGGCTCGGGTACGTCCGCAGGCCCCGCTTCGACGCGGCCAAGGCGCCGAGTCTGGTCGACCTCGTCGTGCACTCGCTGGACAGTTCCTGGTCGGGCGCGGTGCTGCACGGCGTCGAGGAGGCGGCGTACGACACGGGCCTGGAGGTGGTGGTCTCCGCCGGCCTGACCCGGACCCGGGCCGGTCACCCCGACCGCGACTGGCTGGACAAGCTCACCGCACGCGGCTCGGCCGGAGTCCTGTTCAACCTGGCCGAGTTGACCCCGGCGCAGTACACCTGGCTCGACCAGCACCGCGTCCCGTTCGTGATGATCGACCCGGTGCACGAACCGCCGCCGGGCGTGGTGTCGGTGGGCGCGGCCAACTGGCAGGGCGGAGTGACGGCGACCGAGCACCTCCTGTCCCTGGGTCACGAGCGCATCGCCGTCATCGGCGGCTACCGCCGCAAGATGTGCAGCAGCGCCCGCGTCTCCGGTTACCGCTCCGCGCTGGCCACGGCCGGCATCCCGCACCGCCCCGAGTACATCCGCTACGGCAGCTTCAGCGAGGACGGCGCCCACCGCCGCATGCTGGAACTCCTCAGCCTCCCCGAGCCGCCCACGGCCGTCTTCGTCTGCTCCGACAAGATGGCACTGGGCGTCTACCAGGCCCTGGCCGAACGGGAGTTGAGCGTGCCGGACGACATCAGCGTGGTCGGCTTCGACGACCTGCCCGAGGCCCGCTGGACGAGACCGTCACTGACCACGGTCCGCCAGCCCCTGTCGGAGATGGCGTCGACGGCACTGCACCTGCTGGTACGCATGATGGCGGGCGACCGCCCGGAAAGCACCCGCACAGAACTCTCCACCCGCCTGGTGCACAGATCGAGCACGGCCCCACCCGACCAGAACGCACCCACAGCACCCCACCGGCCGTGACAACGGCCGCCGCACACCCGCAGCAACCCACCGGCCGGCGTTGACAACGGCCCCCACGTCCCCGCAGCCGCGTACGCACGGCAGGGGACGGGCCGGAACGTCCGCCCGCAGCGGATGGCGCGTCAACACCCTCCACCTGTAACGCAACCGATTCCGCGCCAGACCGAGGACGGATGCTCCGGCCCGGCCCCGACCCACCCACCGGCGACGGCGGCGGCGGCGGCGGCAGGCGACCCCCCTGCCGGGGGAGTGACCGATTCCTTCAAGACCCGCCCCCACCCCCCGCCTACCGTGGCCACATGACCAAGACTCCACGATTCGACGTGATCGGCCTGGTCGTCTCCGACCTGGCCGCCTCCCTCGCCTTCTACCGCCGCCTCGGCCTCGCCTTCCCCGACGGCTCCGAGAGCCAGCCGCACGTCGAGGCGGAACTGCCGGGCGGACTGCGGCTGGCCCTGGACACCGAGGCGACGGTCCGCTCGTTCCACCCCGGGTGGCGGCCCCCGGCCGGAGGGGGCCGGATCTCGCTGGCGTTCACCTGTGACTCACCGGCCGAGGTGGACTCGGTGTACGAGGACCTCGTCGGCGCGGGCCACCACGGCGAGCTGAAGCCGTGGGACGCCTTCTGGGGCATGCGGTACGCCGTGGTGCACGACCCGGACGGCAACGGCGTCGACCTGTTCGCCGCGCTACCCGCGACCCAGTAGCTCCCCGAGCGTCTGCCCCGCCAACTCCCGTACGTCCCGCGCCAGATGGGCCTGATCCGCGTACCCGCAACGGACGGCCGTCTCCGCGAAGGTCACCCCTTCCCGGGCCAGCGCAAGCGCCCGCTGGAGCCGCAGCACACGGGCCAGCGTCTTGGGTCCGTACCCGAAGGCGGCCAGCGAGCGGCGGTGCAACTGGCGTACGCCGAGGCCGAGTTCGTCGGCCGTGGCCGCGACGGGGCGGCCCGCGCCCAGCGCCGCGGCGAGTCGGCGCAGCAGCGGGTCCGCCGGATCGCGGTCGGCCGCCCGTTCCAGGGCCACGTCTTCCAGGGCAGCGACGGGGTCGGCGGCCGCGTCCACACGTGCGGTGAGGCGTCGTACCTCCGAGGCGGGCCACAGATCGGCCAACTCGACGCGAAGGTCACGCAGTTCGCAGGCCGGCACCCCCAGCAGGGCGGGCGCGGTGCCGGGAGGGAACCGCACGCCCGCCCACCGTACGGGCCGCTCCCCCGCGACCGGGACGTACGCGTGTGTGTCCGGCCCGGCGACCAGCAGCCGCCCCTCGCTCCACAGCAGGTCCATGCACCCGTCGGGCAGCACGGGCCGGATCACGGGATCGTCCGGGGAGCCCAGGGTGCGGCTCCACACCACCGCGCCCGGGAACCTGGACGCCTGCTCCACGTACACAGCCACCACGCTACGCGGCGCGCGCCCGATGTTCCTGCGGGCTGACGCCGTACACCCGCTTGAAGGCGTTGGACAGCGCGAACGCGCTGCCGTAGCCGACCTGCCGGGCGATCGCCTCAAGCGTGTCGTCGGTGTCGCGCAGCCGGTCGGCGGCGAGGGCGAGCCGCCAGCCGGTCAGGTAGGTCATCGGGGGCTCGCCGACGAGTTCGCTGAAGCGGCGGGCCAGCGCGGCCCGCGAGACCCCGGCCTTGGCGGCGACGGTGGCGACCGTCCAGGGGTGGGCGGGGTTGTCCTGAAGCAGCCGCAGCACCCGCCCGACGACGGGGTCGGCGAGCGCCCGGTACCAGGCGGGCGTGGCGGCCTCGGGACGCGAGAACCAGGCGCGCAGCGCGGCGATGACGATCAGGTCGAGCAGCCGGTCGAGGACCACCTCCTGCCCGGGCTCGTCGCGCACGATCTCCTCGGCGAGGATCGGCGTGAGCGGGCACTCCCACACGTCGGGGGTCAGCGTCAGCAGCGGCGGCAGGGCGTCCAGCAGCCGTCCGTGGACCTCGCCCTGCATCATGTAGGTCCCGATCAGCATCACCGCGGAGCCGTCGAGCCGGTCGCCCCAACTGCGTACGCCGAGGTCCCAGTGGCCCTTCAGGGACCGTCCGTCGGGGTAGCTGCACTCGCCGCCGGGCAGGATGACGGCCTGCGGTGCGGTGGCCGGGTCGTCGGCGCAGGTGTACGGGTCGGGGCCGCGGGTGATGGCGAGGTCGCCGGCCCGCAGCCGCACGGGCTCTCCGCCGTCGGGCATGATCCAGGAGTCACCGCGGACCATCAGGACGACCGTCAGCGGAGCGCGGTCCTCCACCCGCACGCACCACGGCGGGTCGAAGCAGGCGCGGATCATGAAGGCGCCCCGGGCGCGTGGGCCCTCCAGCAGGCCGGCGAGGGGGTCCCCCCGCGTGAGCGTGGTCGAGCGTGGAGGAGCGTCCATGGCGTCAGCGTAGACGCCCGGGGCCGGGCGCCGTAGACGTCGGCTTATGGGAATGAGTCCTTCAGCGATGTTCCCGTGCCGGGCACGGCAGTTGACTGAACGGCATGACGGAAAACACGGCAGGTACGCAGGACATGACGGTGTTGGTCACGGGGGCCTCGGGGCGCACGGGCCGCCGGGTCGCGGAGGCGGCGCGGGCCGCAGGTCTCACGGTACGGGCGGCCTCGCGCGCCCAGGGCTTCGACTGGGAGGACCGGTCGACGTGGGCGGACGCACTGCGGGGCGCCGACGCGGCGTACCTCGTCCACCCCTCGGACGTCGGCTCGCCCGCGGCGGCCACGGCGGTCGGCGCGCTCGCCGCGGAGGCGGTCGGGCTCGGCGTACGGCGGCTGGTGCTGCTGTCGTCGCGGGGCGAGGAGCGGGCCCGGCCGACGGAGGAGGCGCTCAGGGAGTCCGGCGCGGACTGGACGGTCGTACGGGCCGCGTGGTTCGCGCAGAACTTCAGCGAGGGCCCGCTCGTGGAAGGGCTGCGGCATGGGGAACTGGTGTTCCCGGCGGGTGAGGTGCGGGAACCGTTCGTCGATGTGCGGGACATCGCGGACGTCGTGGTGGCCGCGCTCACGGCGGGTGACCGGTACATCGGCCAGGACCTGGCGGTGTCGGGGCCGCGGCTGCTGACGTTCCGGGACGCGGTCGCGGAGATCGCGCGGGCGACGGGCCGCGAGCTGACGTACACCCCGGTGACGGCCCGCGCGTACGGCGGGAACCTCGCGGGGTTCGGGGTGCCGCCCGAGGAGGTCGAGTTCCTCGTGGAGCTCTTCGAGAGCCTCCTCGACGGCCGCAACTCCTACCTCTCCGACGGTGTCCAGCAGATCCTGGGCCGCGCGCCGCGCGACTTCACGGACTTCGTACGGGAGGCCACGGCGGCAGGCGCCTGGAAGGAATAGGCAGCCTCCCCCGCGGGTCACTCCCCCGTAGGTCATTCCTCCGGAGGACGGGGCGGCGGCGCATCCCCGTTCTTGTGCGGATGCGGATGCGGGTGCGGATGGGGATGCGGCTGATGATGGGTGTTCTTCGCGTGCGTGCGCAGCCGGGACGTGACGTCCTCGGGCGGCAGGAAGCGGGACCAGCGCTCGGGGAACTCGGAGGGCATGTCCGGGTCGTCGGGGTCGGGATCGAAGTCGGAGTCGGCGGCGCGGGAGGCCGCGGCGCGCGCGACGTACTCGGCGGCCTGCTCCTGGCGCAGCCGCTCGTTGGCGGCGCGGGCCGCGGCCGTGGCGGCGGCCGGCCAGATCCGGTCGATGGCGGCGTTGACCGCGGCGCCTACCAGCACCGCGAACGCGGACACACCGATCCACAGCAGGACGGCGACGGGCGCGGCGAGCGAGCCGTAGATCGTGGGGCCCTCGACGGTGTTGGTGAGGTAGATGCGGAGCAGGAAGCTGCCGAGCATCCACATGCCGAGGGCGACCAGGGCGCCGGGGACGTCCTCGACCCAGGGCGAACGCACGGGCACGGACACGTGGTAGAGCGTGGTCAGGAAGACGACCGAGAGCACGATGACGACGGGCCAGTACAGGACCTGCACGACCGTCGTCGACCAGGGCACGATCTTCACCACGGCGTCCGGGCCCGCGACCATCAGCGGCAGCGCCACCGAGCCGATGATCAGCGCCACGATGAAGAGCAGGAACGACATCAGTCGGGTCTTGACGATGCCGCGGGCGCCGTCGAGGCCGTACATGACGGTGATGGTGTCGATGAAGACGTTGACCGCGCGGGACCCGGACCACAGGGCGAACAGGAAGCCGATGGAGATGACGTCGGGGCGGCCGCCCTTCATCACGTCGTCCAGGATCGGCTGGGCGATCTGTGTGACGCCCTTGTCGGACAGGACGGTGCGGGAGGCCTCCAGGAGGTTGGACTCCAGGCTCGCGATGGTGTCGGCGCCGGTCCAGTCGTCCACGTAGCCGAGCAGGCCGATCATGCTCAGCAGCAGTGGCGGTACGGACAGCAGCGTGAAGAAGGCCGCCTCCGCCGCGAGGCCGAGGATGCGGTACTCCATGCACGAATTGACGGTGTCCTTGACCAGCAGCCAGGCGGTCCTGCGCTTGGAGACGTTCCGGTAGAGGGCACGGGCCCGGTGGAGACGGCCGCGGGGGCTCTCGGGTGGTTCACTTGCTGGCTGCACGCCCTAAAGGTATCCGCAGTGCCGGGCCCCACTCACCCTCCGGTACGACGGCCCGCGCGGGGCGGGCCCCCGCCCCTCCCGTTCCGAGGCCGTTCCACCGGAAATCCGCCGGAATCACGGCGCGCGGCACCTGCCCGGGAAACCTGGTGACCTGCCCGTACCGAGGAGTAGGTTCGCAGACATGGCAGCCAGCACGCACGAAGTGACCAACCAGGTTCCGCCCCTGGTGGGCTATGACGTCTACTCCGCCGACCGGGCGCTGACGGAGGCCGTCGAGCGGCATCTCGAACCCCGGCTGCTGGACGAGGCACGCGACGAACTGTCGGCCCTCGGACGCACGTCCGGTTCCGCGCAGGTCCAGGAGTGGGGGGTGCTCGCCAACGAGAACCCGCCGAAGCTGCGGACGCACGACCGCTACGGGCACCGCATCGACGAGGTCGAGTTCCATCCGTCCTGGCACCGGCTGCTCGGCAAGGGGGTCTCGGCGGGGCTGACCTCGGCCTGGGCGCGGCCCGGCGGGCATGTGCGGCGCGCGGCCGCGTTCGTGGTCTGGACGCAGGTCGAGGCGGGCAACGGCTGCCCGCTGTCGATGACCCACGCGGCGGTGCCCGCGCTGCGCACGGACCCGGAGTTGGCCGCCGAGTGGGAGCCGCGGCTGACCTCGACGGTCTACGACCAGGGGCTGCGGCCCGCCGCGCAGAAGGCCGGCGCGCTCTTCGGCATGGGCATGACGGAGAAGCAGGGCGGCAGTGACGTCCGCGCGAACACCACGACGGCGCGGCCGCTCGCCGAGGACGGGACGTACGAGCTGACGGGCCACAAGTGGTTCTGTTCGGCGCCGATGTCGGACGGTTTCCTCGTGCTGGCGCAGGCTCCGGGCGGGCTGACGTGTTTCCTCGTGCCGCGCGTCCTGGCGGACGACACGCGCAACGTGTTCCGCATCCAGCGGCTCAAGGACAAGCTCGGCAACCGCTCCAACGCCTCCAGCGAGGTCGAGTTCGAGGGGACCTGGGCGCGCCGGGTCGGGGACGAGGGACGGGGGGTGCGCACCATCATCGAGATGGTCGCGGCGACCCGGCTGGACTGCGTGCTCGGTTCGGCGTCGCTGATGCGCCAGGCCGTCGCGCAGGCGGTCCACCACAGCACCTATCGCGAGGCCTTCGGCGGCCGGCTGCTCGACAAGCCGCTGATGCGCAACGTGCTGGCGGACCTGGCGCTGGAGTCGGAGGCGGCGACCACGCTGGCGCTGCGGCTGGCGGCGGCGTACGACGACGGGGGTGAGCAGGAGCGGGCGTTTTTGCGGCTCGCGGTGCCGGCGGCGAAGTACTGGGTGACCAAGCGCTGTACGCCGGTGGTGGCGGAGGCGGCGGAGTGCCTGGGCGGCAACGGGTACGTGGAGGAGTCCGGCATGCCGCGGCTGCTGCGCGAGTCGCCGCTCAACTCCGTCTGGGAGGGGGCGGGCAACGTGCAGGCGCTGGATGTGCTGCGCGCGATCCAGCGGGAGCCGCAGGCGCTCAACGCCTTCCTCCTGGAGGTCGGTCAGGCGCGCGGCGCCGACCATCGCCTCGACGCGGCGATCAAGAACCTGCTGACCGAACTCGCCGACCTGGAGGGCATCGAGGGCCGCGCCCGCCGTCTGGTGGAGCGCATCGCGCTGGTGCTCCAGGGTTCGCTGCTGGTGCGGTACGCGCCCGCGGAGGTCGCCGACGCGTTCTGCGCCTCACGACTGGGCGGCGACTGGGGTGCGGCCTTCGGGACACTGCCGCACAGTCTGGATCTGGCCACCGTGGTGGAGCGGTCCCGGCCGGTGTCCTAGCCGAGAGCGGAACCTACGCCGTACGGGGGTGGTGCTGCGCCGACACGGCACCACCCCCGCGTGCTGGCCCCGTTCAAGGAGCACGGACGCCGTACAGGCGGCGTTGTTCAAGTTTCTGACGCCGTACGGCTGTTCGCCAGGGTTGCAAGGGGTTGCAACTTTTCTGCCTCTGCCGCCGAAGTGTGTCCGTCCACCCCGGGCGGGCGGCACTATGAGAGCCACAGTCGGCGGGGCACCTGGGAGGCTTGGCCGAAAAGAGCCGAGCAACCGGTTGTTCGCGGACCGTCCGGGAGGATCCAGTGGTGCACTCTCCGATCGACGTGACGCGGCTCGCCGCCCTGGACGCCGCGCAGGCGGCCCGCGTGCTCGGCGAGGTGCGCACCGCCACGCTCTCCGGGCAGCGCACCCGGGTCGCGCCGCGCCCGGTCATCGAGGCGTCCTGGGAACGGATGCTGCGCTGCGGCGTGGACCCGGACCACGACTTCCGTGCCGGGCTGCTCAGCCGCGACGAGGTCGAGCGGCGCCGGCAGACCTCCCGGTTGCGGCATGTCATGCCGGTGCTGCGCGAGGGGCTGCTGTCGGTCGCGGACGTCTCGCAGCACATCATGGTCGTCGCGGACGCCGAGGGCCGGGTGCTGTGGCGGGAGGGCTGCTCGGCCGTGCTGCGCAAGGCGGACGGCCACGGATTCGAGATAGGCGCGGACTGGCGCGAGGACGTCGTCGGCACGAACGGTGTCGGCACTCCGCTGGTCGCCCGCCGTCCCGTCCAGGTGTTCTCCGCCGAGCACTTCGTGCGCACCCACCTCACCTGGACGTGCACGGGCGCCCCGATCACCGATCCGCGCGACGGCTCCCTCATCGGCGTCGTGGACGTGAGCGGCCCGCTGGAGACCCTCCACCCGGCCACGCTCGCCCTGGTCGACTCGGTGGCCAAGCTCGCCGAGGCGCGGCTGCGGGAGATGCATCTGACCTCGCTGGAGCGGCTGCGCGCGGTCGCGGCGCCGGTGCTGGCGCGGCTCGGGGGACGTGCGCTCGCCGTGGACACGGACGGCTGGACCGCGGCGGTCACGGGAATGGCGTACACGAACCGGCTGGCGCTGCCCAAGGCCCTGTCCCCCGGGCGGAGTTGGCTGCCGCCGATCGGGCCGTGCTCGGTGGAGCCGCTGCCCGGCGGCTGGTTGGTCAGGGCCGCCGACGAGCCGGTGTCCCGGGGCGCGACGCGGATCGTGCTCGACCTGGCGCAGCCGCGCCGCTGGTCGCTGAGCGTCTCGTCCGGCTCGGGCACCTGGACGCACGAACTGAGCCCCCGCCACGCCGAGTTGCTCTACCTGCTGGCCGTCCATCCCGCCGGCCGCACCGCCTCGGGCCTCGCGGACGACCTGTTCGGCGACCCCGGCCGCACGGTCACGGTCCGCGCGGAGATGTCCCGCGTACGCCGGTATCTGGGGGCGCTGCTGGAACACCGGCCGTACCGCTTCAGCGAGGCCGCCGAGGTCGAGGTCGTGCTCCCCGAGGACCCCCTCGACCTGCTGCCGCACTCCACTGCGCCCGCGGTGCGCAGAGGGCAGGGGGCGCCGTGGGGCGCGGGGCGCCTGTAGTCGCAGCGT
>NZ_JBEXDZ010000049.1:0-57814 GCF_040606085.1 Streptomyces sp. NPDC005485
TCGTACTGGACGTACTTGGGGCTTCGGCCGGTGCGGCGAGGGTGCGTGCCGGGCGCCGTGGGTGCTGTGCGGGACTTTCAAAACACCCCCTAGCCCTGCTTCACCAGGGTGTACATGACGGAGCGCTGCCGCTTGTGGCGTCGGATACGTCCCTTGGCGACCAGGGCTTCGAGGGTGTTCCGAACCACCTGCGGTGTGGGGTTGCGGTCCGGGTGTTTCTCAAGGAGCTCGTCCCGCAGCTCCTTCGCCAGACGCGGTTCCTCGTAGCTGAGCAGGTCTGCCAGCAGGTCGCCGAGCAGAGGCTGCCGCGACTTCCCCTCCGGGTGGGCCTTCGTCGTCCTGGAGGCCGGAGTGGATTTGGTCGACGCGGAGCGTCGTGCAGCGGCTCGGGCCGGAGCTCGCTTCGTCTTTGCGGCGACGGGCTCGTCCTGCGACTGTTCGGGCAGGCGGGACGCGTCCGCGAAACCCTCGTACCGCTCGGCGAGGTTGAGGATGTCCGCCAGGAGGCCTTCCTCCTGTTTCAACACCGTGATCCTCTCCGCCAGCTCCTGCTGTTTCCGGCGGTTCTCCTCCAGATCCGATGCGGCTTGTGCTACGTACCGCGATCGGAGCGTGGAGGCTGATTGGCTGGTCACACCGTTCACTCCCTCGATATGAATGACGTTGCGCATGGTACCCACGCCGAGGGGCCCGTGCGGAAAAGTGTCAGCGCCAGATGGTTCGTCCGGCATGCCCACTGTTCACGATAGGCGCTGATGTGCCTGCGCATGTCGGAAGTGTGGACCTTTTTGACCTCCTGAGGAGGCGACAACATCACTCGTACGAGGTTCCCTCCGGACATACTGCCCGGTAAGTGTGTCGTAGAACCACCGCGCTGACGACCCTGGGTACGCGTTGTATGTGTCGGGCGGTGTTGCCCTCTTCCAGGGACGAGTGCGGGACGGACACCTGGTCGAGGAAGTCGAGGTGGCCGCCCTCAGGCAGATGCGTCGGCGTGGTTGTTTCTGGTCCTCTCGGCGCCGGCCCCTTGAGGCGGTGCCGGTCGCGCGGTGAGGGGGAGTCCTTCCTGCTTGCCGTCGCGCTGGAGATCGCCCGGAGTGGCTCCGCGCGGGCACCCTGGGGGAGGGTGCCCGGGGGATCCGCGAGGTGGTCGTGACACGGCACGAGTCGCACATCGCGCGGGCCAGCTACGAGCGGAGCGTGTGACCCGCGCACCATGTATCTCGGCGCGGGCTCCGTGCCGGGTGGTTCAAGTCGGAGATCAGCGAAGTGAACGGCCCGGAAAGCCCCTGGTGCGATGGCGTGTTCCGGCGTCGGACGACCACCTCGTGAGCACGTGTGTTCGCTGATTGAAGGTCGCGATGCCACGGCGGCACAAGTGCAGCATGATTCTGACACCTCCGTTGCCCAAAGTGTGAACGCGGGGGGATACCTACAGCCCGGTCCCCGGTCCCGGTCGCCGCACGACACAGAACCAGGATGGTTCAGAACGCAATGGCTACGCCCCTCACGGCAATGTCCCGGTCCGATCTGCCCGGCACCATCATGAGGGAACGCCGGAGCGGCCTTGTCTCGTACGCCGGGAAGATGCTGGGCGACCACGGACTTGCCGAGGACATCGTCCAGGAGACCCACACCATTCAGGCAACCGCCGACATCCTCGGCATCCCGGTTGGCACCGTCAAGAGCCGTCACCGCAACGCCCTGCGCAAGCTGCGGAGCGCCGTGCGGCCCGAGGCCGCCTGAAGCGGCTTGGGCGACGTCGACTGCGGCTGGGTGAGCGCTACCTGGGAGAGATGCCAACTCGAAGACTCTCCGCTTCGAGCCGGCCGATGCAGGCGATGGATGTCGGATGGTTGCCGCCGCCTCCGCCCCCGCCCTCACCCCAGCCTTGGCCGAGCAAGTGGCAGCGGCAGACGCGGCGTTCGCGATGCCCGACTGTCCCGCCCCGGTAAGGCCCGCCGGCGACGGCGGCACAGGCAGCAGCACGCACTCGACTCGCCGTTCCGTCAGGGCATGTTCAAGCGCCGGTGGTAGGACGGGAGAGGACCGGCGTTCGCCAGGACGGCGGCGCAGGCGGTGTTGGTGGCGCAGGCCGGGCCGGGGTTGCGGGGAGGCAGCAGGGTGTTGTCGTTGAATGTGAGTTGGTGGGGGTCCCCGCAGCCCTCCTCCGGGTTCTGCTTGTCGGCCGGGGGCCAGGCTCCGGGGAACTCCTGTCGTTCGAGCCAGGCGGGCACGGCGTCGTCCCAGAAGTTGCCTCGGTAACGCACGTTCTGAACAGGGCGGTTGCCCCATTCCTCGCTGCAACCGCCGATGGAGGCAACGTAGTTGTAGACCGCGTTGCGGTCCACGGTGACCCAGTTGGTGCTGTCGTCGGTGTAGATCCCTACGTTCCAGTCGCCGTACTTGCTGTCGGTGACCGCGTTGCCGCTGATGACGGCCCCGTCGGCGAAGGAGCTGCCCTGTTCGCCGCGCAGGTAGATGCCCCCTCCGTCCTGGAGGAGCCGGTTCGTCGCGAAGACGCGGTTGTCGAGGATGCGGTTGCGGCGCATGATGCCCCGCAGGTCGTCACCGGGCCCGGAGAGGATGCCGGTGTAGGGCACGTTGTCGACCTGGTTGTGGGCGATGGCGGTCTCCTGGGTCGCGGTGTCCCAGATACCGGAGGCCGCGTGGTACTCCGCGCCGATGTGGTGGATCCAGTTGTTGGTGATCCGGTTGCCGCGGTTGGTCCCCTTCTGGTCGGGCGGGACCACACCCATCAGGATGCCGCCGTCGGAGACGTCACTGATGACGTTGCCGTCGACGACGTTGTACGAGCTGCTGTCGGACAACTCCAGTGCCTGGGCGCCAAGGTGGGTGAAACGGTTGCCCTCGAAGGCGATCCGCTCGGCGGTGTGGAAGGCGATCGTGCCTGGCACGGTGAGCAACCCCGCGTCTTTGCCCTTCCCCGGCCGCAGGTACATGCTCCATGCGGAGGGAAACCCGGCGGGTTCGCTGGGCGCCAGCCAGGTGGCGTACGCGAACGTCAGGCCGCGGAAGCCGATGTCGTGGAGGGGACGGCCGGGCCGGCCGGTGCCGGTGACCAGGGTCTCCAGGACCGGGGCGACCGCCCTGACCCGGCGCATGTCCTCCCCGGGCCGCGGGAAGTAGAGCAACTCGTGGTGTCCGGGCCGGGAGCGGTCGAGATACCAGCTGCCGGGCTTGCGTGTGAAGCTGGGGGAGTTCTCCACACTGTTCGGCGCTTCGAGCAACTCCGTGCCCCCGTACAGCTCTTGGGCCAGATCCCAGCACGGCTGGTCCATGGTGATGGTGGTCCGGTGGGCGCTTCCGGAGACCCCCGCGACTCCGCAGCGGCCCTCGACATAGCCGGATCGGTAGACGAACTCGATGTCGCCGGGGTTCCGCCAGGTTCGGGGGACGGTACTGGTGGTGACGTAACCGGTCCTGGTTGCCTTCAGCGTGCCCGGGAAGCCCGTACCGTCGCGCGTGAGCCGCGTGGCGCGTCGGCCCTCGATGTAGAGCTGGCGGGTTTCGAGCCCGCCCACGTCCGCGCGCCAGGATCCCCTGAGCCGCTGGTCCGGCCGCCACGCGGAGATCTGACGGCCGCCACTGATCGTCACCCGCTCCTGTCGCGGCGTCCCGTGGCCGTAGGCCTGGTAGATCACCCGGTGGCCGCCCCGGCCGGAGTCCCCCGCGGCCTCCGACAGACGCAACGGCGCCCTGAGTTGGTACGTCCCCCCGCGCAGGTTCACCACCAGGTCCGACGTCATCCCCGGCGTTTGGGCGCGTACGGCCTGTTGCGCGCGTGCCGGTGTGGCGAAGGGTCGGTCGAGGGTGCCGGGCCAGAAGTCCTTGCCCCAGGGAGCAACGTACAGCTGCGTGGGAGTCGCCGTTGGGCCCGGTAAGGCCGACGTCGGGGACGGTACGGCCGCCACCGCGAGCCCGATCGCCACCGCCGCCTGCGTCACGGCGCCTGCCCTTGTCCGTGTACGGAAGATCGCCATGCTGCCTCCTCGATGGACGGAGTTCCACCCTGGAGCAGCACGAGATGGTGCACAGTCGTCCTGAGGTAGCGGAATCGTCGACCAAAGTCGCAATCGCCGGCCGCATCCCGCAGGACGCCGCGACGCACCAAACTCACGAGCACGGCCTTCGCGCTGATCCTGTGCCGGGGTACACCGATCAGATGAAGGCCGCCTTTTCACGTCCGCTGGTCTGCGAAAAAGCGGACCAACTTCGAGCCGCGTTCAACGCCGCCCAAGTGAGGGCTTCAGTGTGCGGTCATGGCCGGCGTGGTCTTCTTGCGCGCGCGGTAGGCGGCGGCCTTGATCTTGTTGCCGCAGGACTCCATGCCGCACCACTGGCGCCGCATGCCCCGGGAGCGGTCGATGTAGACGCGCGTGCACTCGGGGTTGCCGCATTCCTTGATCAGGGGGACGTCCGGGCCGCTGAGCAGTTCAACGGCCTGCCGGGCGACGGTCGCCAGCGCCTGCTCGGGCGTCGCCTCGGTGTGCCGGCCCGTGAGCGTGAGCTGGGGCGTCACGGGGGTCTTGCGCGCGGCGGCGTTGACCACGGCGAGCGCCTCCCGGTCGAACTCCTCGCCCAGCCGGCGGTCGGTGACGAGGCGGTAGAGGGCCTCGCGTACGGCCGTAGCCTGCCGGACGTCGCTATCCTCGCCGGGAGTGATCGTGTCCACCAGCCCGGACTCCACGTACCAGGCGTTCAGCCGCTCCGGCGTCACGAACATCTCGAACCGGGTGGAGCGCCGGGCTCGGAGCGTGGCGGCGAAGTCGAGGGCCGGGTGTCCGCATACGAATACATGGTCAAGATTCACATCACCATCTTGACAGGTGACTCCTGTCGGACGCAAGCAGTGTCACCGCTCCAAGCGGTGCTCGCGGCCCTGCCAGCGTCGGCGCAGCCAGCGGTCGTGGCTCGCCACCACGATCGCACCGGGGCCCGGGCCCAGTGCGGCCTCCAGTTCGTCGCACAGCACGGGGGAGAGGTGGTTGGTCGGCTCGTCGAGCAGCAACAGCTGGGGTGGGTGGGCCACCAGCAGGGCCAGTGCCAGGCGCCGGCGCTGGCCGACAGACACCTGCCCGACCGGTTTGTCCAGGTCCGCCCGGTGCATCAGGCCGAGTGAGCCCAGCGGCACTTTCGCGGCCCGTGCCGTACCCAGCGACTGGTCGTAGGTGTCCCGGACCGTGCGGTCGGGCCGAGCGAACACGGTGTCCTGGGTGAGCAGCCCGACCGTCACCCGGTGGCGTCGGTGCACCTCCCCCTCGGCCGGGAGGCGTCCGGCGAGTACGGCAAGCAGTGTCGACTTGCCCGTCCCGTTGCCGCCCGTGATCAGGAGGCGGTCCGTCGCCGAAACCTCCAGGCCGACCGGTGCGAGCCGGTCGGGCACCCGCACCTCGTGCAGGGACACCAGGGGCAGCGGGCCCTCCTCGGCGCGCGCGGCCAGTTCCCCGACCGCGAACCGCAGCGCGCGCGGCGGTTCGCCGACCTGCGTGCGCTCCAGATCCTCCAGCCGCCGGGTGGCGTTGCGAACCCGACGGGAGATCTGGTTCTGCACCCGGCCCGCCCGGTGGCCATAACCCATCTTCTCGTTGTCGGTGCGACCGCGGTCCGGCGCGACCCGATGAGCGGTCACGCCCGCCGTCTGCCGCAGCTCCGCCAGTTCCTCCTGTTCCTCGGCGTACCGCCGTTCCCACCGCTCCCGTTCGGCGCGCTTTTCGGAGAGGTAGGCGCTGTAGTTGCCGCCGTGGCGGACGGGGCCGTCGACCGCCGCGTCGAGGTCCACGATGTCCGTGCAGACGGCGTCGAGGAACGCGCGGTCATGGCCGGCGACGACCACGGTTCCGGGCAGACCGCGGATCTGCTCCTCCAGGAAGGCGGCGGCGCTGTCGTCGAGGTGGTTGGTCGGCTCGTCCAGCAGCAGCGCCGACGGCCGTCGTACGAGCAGGGCGGCCAGGGCAAGGCGGCCGCGCTGTCCGCCGGAGAGCGAGCCGAGCGTGCGGTCGTGCCCGAAAGCGCCGAGGCCCAGGCCGTCCAGGACCAGGGCCGCGCGGCGGTCGGCGTCCCAGGATTCCCGGTCCTGGGCCTGCTCCAGGCACCTGCCGTAGGCGTCGAGGAGTTCCTGGTGGTCGGCGGCGTCCTCGGGGACGCGGGCGAGTTCCCCGCCGAGCCGGTCCAACTCGGCGAGGTCCTCGCGGGCCTCGCGCAGTGCCTCGTCCAGCACTACGGCGATGGTGGCGTCGGCGTCGTACGGCATCTCCTGGTGGAGGAAGCCCAGGTCGGCGGGGCGGGTGACGCTTCCCGCGTCGGGCCGGTCAACGCCGGCGAGCACACGCAGCAGGGTGGACTTGCCGACGCCGTTCTCCCCGATCAGGCCGATGCGGTGGCCGGGGGAGGCGGTCAGGGAGATGCCGTCGAGGACGCGTCGTCCGCCGAGGTGGCGGACGAGATCGTGGGCGAGCAGGGCGGGCTGGGGCATGGGGAACCTTCCGACGTGTAGGTGTTCGGCCCGCGGGGCGTGTCGCCTCGGACGCGGGCCGCTTCACACGTCGGCGGGTCACACCGCGGGGGCTCCCGTTTCCTTGAGTGTGCCGTCGGCCAGCCGCAGCCAGCGGTTCACGCCGATCTCGGCGAGGAACCGCTCGTCGTGGCTGACCACCATGAACGCGCCCTGATAGGAGTTGAGCGCGCTCTCCAGCTGGCCCGCACTGACCAGATCGAGGTTGTTGGTCGGCTCGTCGAGCAGGAGCAGCTGCGGGGCCGGTTCGGCGCACAGCACGCAGGCCAGGGTGGCGCGCAGTCGTTCTCCGCCGGAGAGCACTCCGACCGGCAGGTGCGCCCGCGTGCCCCGGAAGAGGAAGCGGGCGAGCAGGTTCATGCGCTCCGCCTCGGGCCGGTCGGGGGCGAACGCGGCGAAGTTCTCCGCCACCGTGCGGTCCAGGTCCAGTAGGTCCAGGCGCTGCGAGAGGTAGGCGATGCGGCCGTCGTTGCGCTTGATCTCCCCTGCGTCCGGGGCGAGTTCGCCTGTGACAAGTCGCATCAGGGTGGTCTTTCCGGCGCCGTTGGGCCCGGTCAGCGCGATGCGTTCGGGGCCGCGGACGGTCAGGTCGACACCGCCCGCGGTGAACACGTCCTGGTCCCCGAGGCGGACCCGCATTCCCTCGCCGAGGAACAGGTTGCGTCCGGCGGGCACCTGGGTGTCGGGCAGGTCCAGGGTGATGCGCTGCTCGTCGCGCAGCGCGCGGCCGGCCTCGTCGAGGCGGGCCTTGGCTTCGCCGATCCGTGACGCGTGCATCTGGCCGGCCCGGCCTGCGGACTCCTGCGCGCCTCGCTTCATGTTGCCGGCGAAGATCTTTGGCAGGCCGGCGTTCTTGAGATTTCGGGCGGCGTTGCTCGCGCGGCGCTCAGCGCGTTCGCGGGCCTGCTGCATCTCCCGCTTCTCGCGCTTCAGTTCCTGCTCGGCGTTGCGGACGTTCTTCTCGGCCGTCTCCTGCTCGGCGCGCACGGCCTCCTCGTACGCGGTGAAGTTGCCGCCGTAGAGGCGCAGTTCGTCGCTGCTCAGCTCGGCGATGCGTTCCATGCGGTCGAGCAGGGCGCGGTCGTGGCTGACCAGGAGCAGGGTCCCGGGGAAGTCCCCCAGCACGTCGTACAGCTTGTGCCGGGCCTGGAGGTCGAGGTTGTTGGTGGGCTCGTCGAGCAGCAGCACGTCAGGGCGCCGGAGGAGCTGGGCGGCCAGGCCGAGCGAGACGGCCTGGCCGCCGCTGAGCGTGCTCAGGCTGCGGTCCAGGGTGAGGTCGGCGAGGCCCAGCCGGTCGAGCTGGGCGCGGGTGCGTTCCTCGATGTCCCAGTCGTCGCCGATGGTGGTGAAGTGCTCCTCGTCGACGTCGCCGGACTCGACGGCGTCCAGAGCGCGGATCACGGCGGCGATGCCGAGTACCTCGGCGACCGTGAGGTTCCCGGCCAGGGGCAGGCTCTGCGGGAGGTGGCCGAGGGTGCCGTCGACGGTCAACGTGCCGGTGACGGGCTTGAGTTCGCCGGCGATCAGTTTGAGCAGGGTGCTCTTGCCGGAGCCGTTGGGGGCGACCAGGCCGGTGCGGCCGGGGGTCACGGTGAAGGACAGGTCCTGAAAGACCGGGGTGTCGTCGGGCCAGGCGAAGGAGAGGTTCGAGCAGACGACGGACGCGTCGGACATGGGGATGACCTCGGGCGGTTTGAGGGCAGGAATTCAGAGCTCTGCCCTGGGCAGACATGGGAAAGGGGGTACGACGAGACGGGCCACGTCGGCGGCGCTGCTGAGCGCCGGCCGGTGGCCGTCAGATCCGGATCTCATCCGGAGATGTCGTCTTCACCCACCACGTCTGTGCCTCCTCGATACACGTTCAAGGTCTCGCACAGCCTAACAGCCGCCGTCCTGCTGGGCCGGATGTCCGGGCCGCAGCCTGCCACATACGTGTGCGCCAGTGGCTCCCTGTTGACAACCCGGAGAACGCCATGCCAGCATCGTCACCCGTTAAACCGGTGACGATGTCGGGATGGCTCGGCAAAGTTCACACATGTCGGAAGGGGCGCACACCATGGCGGAAAGACCGAGGATCGGGGGCGCACCCGTGGGCCGGCGCGCGATGCTGGGCATGCTCGGCGCGGGCGCGGCAGGACTCGCCACCGCGCCCTACCTCCAGCGTGGCTGGGAGGGGTTTCTCGGCGCGGCCTCGCAGATCGATGCCACGGGACTGACCGGTCTGCTGCCCAATCCGGGCGGCTTCCGGTACTACAGCGTCGTCGGCTCGGTGCCGCACAAGAACGAGAAGAACTACGAACTCACGGTCGGCGGACTGGTGGAGCGGCCGAAGACCTACACGCTCGACGCGTTGCGCGCTATGCCGCAGACCCGGGTCGTCCACGACGTCCTGTGCACCGACGGATGGCGCGTGGAGAAGACGCCGTTCGAGGGTGTGAAGCTGGCGGACATCCTCGACGACGCAGGGGTGCGCCTTCCGGGTGCGGCAATCCGGTTCACCTGCTTCGACGGCGCCTACAGCGAAAGCCTCACTCTGGAGCAGGCGCGGCGTTCGGACGTCCTGGTCGCGCTGAACATGCAGGACAAACCCATCACGCACGAGCACGGCGGACCGGTCCGCCTCTACGTGGCCCCCATGTACTTCTACAAGTCGGCCAAGTGGCTCTCCGGTATCTCGGTCACCGACAAGGTCGTTCCCGGCTATTGGGAGGAGCGCGGTTATGCGGTCGACGGCTGGCTCGACGACGCCGACCGGCACGCGGCCTGAGCGAGGCGGCAGGGTCCGCCGGTTCAGCACCGCCGAGCGCCTGATCCACCGGGCCACGGGCCATCTGATGCTGCTGTGCCTGGTCTCCGCCGCCTGTCTCTATCTCGCGCCGGTGGCCCAGCTCGTCGGACGACGGCATCTGATGGTCACGGTCCACGAGTGGTCCGGCATCGCGCTTCCGCTGCCCACCCTGCTGGGGCTCCTCTCTCCCGCCTTCCGTGAGGACCTGCGCAGGCTCAACCGCTCCGCGGTGTACGACCGTCAGTGGCTGCGTGCCGTCCGCAGGCGCCGGAAGTCTCCCGAGGACCGCCCGGCCGGCAAGTTCAACGCGGGCCAGAAGCTCTATGCGGGCTGGATCGCCGGTGCCGTGCCGGTGATGATGTTCACCGGCCTGTTGATGTGGTTCATGGGGCTGCTGCCCTTCATCTCCCGTACCAGCGCGATCTTCGTCCACGACGTCCTGGCCTGGGCGATCACGTTTGTCCTGCTCGGCCACATGCGCAAGGCGTTCGAGGACCCCGAGGCGAGGCTGGGGATGCGCACCGGATACGTCAGCCGGTCGTGGGCTCAGCGGTATCACTCGCGGTGGCTGCAGGAGGAGCAGGTCAGCGACCTGTCCGAGCGGCGGACCGTCGAATGACCTAACACCGCTGTCTGTCCGGCCCGGTCGGTGTTCCTGGGTGTGAACCGTCAAGTGACTGTTGTCGGGATGTGTGATGCGTGGCCAGAGTGGGACCGGGCGAGAGTTACCGGCCCGCTTGTTCATCGGAGTTCGACCCACCTCTTCCGTCACCTGTTTAACCGGTGATAGCGTTCGGGTCGGGCCTCCGCCACATGTGCCGTACATATGTGTTGCCGTGGGCCAGGCCCACACCTTCTTCTTCGATGGGAAACCAATGAGACGACTTCTGACTGTCCTTGCGGCCGGTGTGCCGCTGGCCGCGGCGGTGTATCTGCCGACCGCCTCGGCGGAGTCCCAGGACGGTTCCGCCTCCACGCCGTTCGTCTGCTCGGCGCCGTCCGTGAAAGCGCCGGCCGGGACCAGGGTGGAGGCCGTGACCGCGGTCAGCCAGACGGGCGGCACCATCACCGGTACCGGCGTCCTGGGCGGTACCGTCTCGGGCGTCCCCGCGTACTGCGAGGTGACGGTCACCCTCACTCACCCGGGCGCCGGCGACCACGCCAAGGTGCGGACCTGGCTGCCCGTCAGCGGTTGGAACGGCCGTTTCCAGGGGCTCGGCGGCGCCGCCTACCTGGCAGGCGACAACGGCGTCGCTCTGGGCACCGCCGTCAAGAACGGCTACGCCGCCGTCAGCACCGACGCCGGTGTCGGCGACGCCCTGGACACCAGCTGGGCGCTGAACAGCGAAGGCCGGGTCAACACGGCACTGCTGAAGAACTTCGCCTCCCGTTCCCAGCACGAGGGGGCGGTCGTCGGCAAGGAGGTCGTCGACGGGGTCTACGGCAAGGGTCCCGCCTACTCCTACTTCACCGGCTGCTCCACCGGCGGACGCCAGGGCTACATGGAGGCCCAGCGTTACCCCGACGACTACGACGGCATCCTCGCCGATGCTCCCGCCGTCAACTGGGACGAGTTCGAGGTCGCCACCCTGTGGCCGCAGGTGGTCATGAACTACGAGAAGACCTACCCGTCCAGGTGTGAGTTCGACGCCTTCACCAACGCCGCGGTCAAGGCCTGCGACTCCCTGGACGGCGTCAAGGACGGCCTGGTCGACGACCCGTCCCGCTGCGACTTCGAGCCGCGCCGGCTGATCGGCACCAAGGTCGTGTGCGAGGGCAAGGAGCTGACCATCACGGCGGCCGACGCTACAGTCGTGGGCAAGATCTGGGACGGTCCGCGCACCGCCTCCGGCGAGAAGCTGTGGTCCGGCGTCCCCATCGGGGCCGACCTGACGGCTCTGGCCGGCCTCACTCCGCCCGCGTCCGACGGTAGCGTCACCGGAGCGCCGTTCCCGGTGCCCGCCGCCTGGGTCAAGCTCTGGGTGGCGAAGGACCCGGCCCTCGACCTCTCGAAGATCACCTACGACCGGTTCGCGCAGTTGTTCAAGCAGTCCCAGGCCGAGTACGACAAGGTCATCGGCACGGACGACCCGGACCTGTCCGGATTCCGCAAGTCCGGCGGCAAGCTGCTGAGCTGGCACGGCCAGGCCGACCAGTACATCCCCACCCAGGGCACCGTGAAGTACCGCGAGCGGGTCGAGCGCGAGATGGGCGGAGCCAAGCGGGTCGACGACTTCTACCGTCTCTTCCTCGCCCCGGGCACCAACCACTGCGGTCTCAACGGCGCTGACGGCTCGGCCGACGGTCTCGCCGCGCTGACCGCCTGGGTCGAGCACGGCAAGGCGCCCAGGACGCTGCCCGCCACCCTGATCAACGCATCCCAGCAGAAGGTCACACGCGACCTGTGCAGCTACCCGCAGGTGTCCCGCTACAAGGGCCACGGCGACCTGGCCCTCGCCTCCAGCTTCCGCTGCGTCTCCCTGTCCCGGCGCTGACCGGGGCCGAGGACGACTCCCTGACCTGAGAAGGGCCGAACCCACATGAGCACGCAGACATCGACGCCGGTGCATCCGGCAGCCGCCGCGGACGAACGCGTCTCCCTGCCGAGGCTGCACCTGGACCGCGGTGTCCTGCTGCGCACGCGGACCGTCTGACCGCCGTATCCCTTCTGCTCCGTCCCGGCCCGCGCTCCCACGGCGCGGGTCGGGACGTCTGCCGTGCGGGCTCGTCCCGCTCGGTGTGGTGGTGTGCCGGTGCGCAGTGTCGTCAGCCGACGCGGTAGCGCACCGGTAGCGACAGCACGCCGCGAATGATTCCGGAGCTGATCCACTCCAAGGAGTCCGCCGGGGCTGCGAGTTCCAGGTCGGGGACGCGGGAGAGCAGGGTGCGCAGAGCGATGGTCGTCTCCAGGCGGGCGAGCGGGGCGCCCAGGCAGTAGTGGATGCCGTGCCCGAAAGCCAGATGACGGGCGCCGGGCCGGGCCACGTCGAGAGCGGCCGGGTCGCCGTCCTCGGCTTGCGGGGCGTCGCGCCCTGCCGCACCGAGAGCGACGACGACCATGCTGCCCCGCGGGATCGGCACGCCGCCCAGTTCGATGTCCTGCGCCGCGTAGCGACTGGTGGAGCGCTCGACGGAGGTGTCGTAGCGCAGGAACTCCTCCACCGCGCCGGGCATCAGCTCGGGCCGTGCGCGCAACAGCCGTAGCTGATCGGGGTGTTGCAGCAAGGCCAGCACGGCGTTGCCCAACAAGTTCACGGTGCTCTCATGACCGGCGACGACCAGCATCATGGCCGTGCCCACGAGCTCCTCCTCGGTCAGCCGGCCGTCCTCCTCGTCGTGCACGGCGACCAGGGCGGAAAGCAGGTCGTCATGGGGGCGGCGGCGTTTGTCCTCGATGAGGTCGGCCAGCAGTGTGTGCAGACCGGCCAGCGCCGGGCGGTGTTCGGGCGAGGCCACCCGCAGGGCCTGTCCCGACCAGCGGCGGAAGTCGAGGTGGTGCTCCTCGGGGATGCCGAGGAGTTCGGCGATGACGGTGCCCGGCAGCG
The DNA here is from genome assembly GCF_040606085.1 of Streptomyces sp. NPDC005485. Lineage (NCBI taxonomy): Bacteria > Bacillati > Actinomycetota > Actinomycetes > Kitasatosporales > Streptomycetaceae > Streptomyces > Streptomyces sp. NPDC005485. The sequence goes on from NZ_JBEXDZ010000049.1 coordinate 12,869, forward strand.
GGGCGTTGAACGCCTCGACGAGGTCGGCCTCGCCCGCCAGGGGCAGTGCGTCGATCAGGTCATGGGCGATCTGCTCGATGCGCGGCGCCAGTTCGGCCGTACGGCGTGGGGTGAAGGCGGCCGCGGCCAGCCGGCGCAGCCGGGTGTGCTCGGGCGGGTCGGCCTCCATCATCTGCGCACCGAGCCCGACCGAGGGCTTGTTGAGGACGTAGCCGGCGGCGGCCAGGGCCTCGGCGGCGGGCGTGGCGTCCTTGAGCAGGGCGGGGTGGGTCAGCGCCTCCCGGGCCAGGTCGTGGCCGACGATCACCCACCCTTTCAGGCCCAGGTGGAACTCGGCCGGATGGATGGGCCCGAACTCCCGAAGCAGGGTGTACCGCGCGGGGGCGTCCGCTTTGAAGGCGGGGTCGATGACCACCCTGCCGTCCTGATAGGGGCACTTCTGATGCGGGCTCATGGTGCGTCTCTTCCCTTCTGGCGGTCCTGATACGTCCGGGGCGGGACGGTGCGGTCAGGTCGTCCTCATCCGCAGGTCGCCGCACTGCATGAGAACGAGCCGGTCTCCGCGCAGGTTCAGGTGAAGGGTGCGGAGCCGGACACGCCTCAGGGGCATGCGCGGTGCGCATGCCCCTGAGAGGTCGAAAGAACTCAGTTGTCACTGTTGAAGATGGTCAGCACACGCAGCACTTCCAGATAGATCCACACCAGCGTCGTGGTGAGGCCGAAGGCGGCCAGCCACGCCTCCTCGCGCGGGGCACCGTAGGCGACGGCGTCCTCGACCTGCTTGAAGTCCATGGCGAGGAAGGCCGCGCCGAGCAGGATGCCGATGACGCCGAAGAGGATGCCGAGGCCGCCGCTGTGGAAGCCGAGACCGTTGCCCGCGCCGAAGGCGGAGAACAGGAGGTCGGCGACCAGCAGCAGAAGGAAGCCGGTCGCGGCGGCGGCGACGAACCCGGTGAACCTCTGGGTCACCCGGATCCAGCGCATCCGGTACGCGACGAGCACGCCCGCGGACACCGCGAAGGTGCCGAGCACCGCTTGTACGACCACACCCGGCGCGACGTAGGTGGAGATCGTGCTCGAGAGGACGCCGAGAAAGACACCCTCGAACGCTGCGTACCCGAGGATCAGTGCCGGGGACGGTGTCCGCCTGAATGCCTGGACCAGCGACAGGAAGAAGGCGACGAGAGCAGCGCCCACTGCGATGCCGTAGGACCGGCCGATGTTCGTCCCGTCGACGGGCAGCAGGAGCCAGGACAGCACCGCTGTCAGGACCACGGTGCCGAGCGTCGTCCCCGTGCGGACGATGACGTCGTCCATAGTCACCGCGGCCCCGTCGGTCCGCGGTGACGTGTCGGCGCCGGGGGCGTACGGATTGGTCGCCTGGTCGTCCGTCGGCAGGCCTCCGACCGCGGCACCTACCGGTCGGCGCGCGTAGGTGTCTGCCGGCCCGGCGTCACGGGCGGCACCCCAGCGGGAAAAGATCGGGTTGCTGGATCTCATGTCATTCCTCCTCGTTCGCCGCACACTCGCGGCCTGCGGCAAAGCGTTGCCGTCGGGGTGCCGGGGGCGGCACACGTGTGCCCCGGGCCGTGCACCGGGCCGACGACGGCAACCCTGTGCGTCACCACTCTGACAGGTGATGCAATGCGGAGCAAGTCATCCGTGTGTGCACCGGGTAAGGGGTCATTCGGACGCTGCTCCCGGACGGTCGAGCAGCTCTGTGAGGAAGTCGTCCCAGTTCAGGCTCTCCATCTCCGTCTCGGCCGAGGTGATCCGGTACGTCGCGTCGAGCCACAGCGCCAGCGGTGCCGCCGGCACCTCGAACAGGGCTTCAACCTCCTGTGATTCGAGAAGCAGCCAGGACGAGGGCCGTTCCCTCGGCAGCGCCGGCCACATCCGTACGTCGCCGCAGCCGCTCATCGACGTCAGTCCGTGATGCAGGAGTTCGCGACCGACGCGCCAGATGAGGCTCGGTCCTCGCTCCGACAGGAACTCGACCGTGATCACGGCGGGCATGTCCGGATCGAAACGGAACTCCGCACGTATCGACAACGGGGTGAACTCGTCGAGCATCTGGTCGAGGTCCAAGAACAACGAAGGCACAAGCTCGGGCGCCGAACGCGCCTGCAGGGGTGACTGATCGCGGTGCATGACAGGAGTTCCCCTCCGTCGGACGAAGTCTGCGCCTACAAGTCTTCGCCGCGAACAGAACCCACACATCGGTCACTTGACGGTCAAACGACGTCGCCCGCGAGGGGCCTGGCGGCATCCAGGCGACCGAGGGGCGGCTCCGGGAGGGCGTCGAACGCGCTGCGCGGAAGGTGACGTAAGTCAATTGGCTGCGGCGGGTGAAAGTCGACATCCCGATCTTCGGCACCTTCGCCGAGGACGGCCGATTCCAGCACCTGAGCGGGACAGGTTTCGACTTCGAGCCCGTCCGGACCGTCTGAGCCATCCACGATCGGAGGGCCACCATGCCCCGTCTCACCGACCCGGGCCCCGCCTCGTTCCCGAACGAGGTCACCACGCTTCTCGGCAAGCTGTCGCCCGACCCGATGGTCAGGATGATGTCCCACTCGGCGTGCACCGTGGAGCCGTTCGTCGGCTTCGCCAGGAGACTCTTCACCGCGCTCGAACTGCTTGCCCGCTCACGCGAACTGGTGACCCTCGCCGCCGCCCACGCCGACGGCACCTTCGTCGCGGCCCCACGTTCTCCGGTGTCATCCGGTCGGGCTGGGCGCGGTTCAGGTGTGAGGGGGCAGGTTCTTTCCCAGGCAGAAACCTGACTCTCCCGCGGACGAGACCGGTGACGGATGGTGGATGTGTGCCCGGCACGGACCGGGTGCCCCAAGACATCCTCCGTCACCGTCTCTCAGGAAGTGTTGTTTCCATGGCCAGGACCCGTGTCAGTTTCGACAGCGCCGGCATCGAGATCGCTGCGCACCTCTATACCCCCGACAGCCCTGTCGCCGGGCGCCGTCCGGCGCTGGTGGTTGGACACCCTGGGACCGGGGTGAAGGAACAGACCTCCGGCACCTACGCGCAGTTGATGGCCGAGCGCGGGTTCGTCACCCTCGCCTTCGACGCCGCCTACCAGGGTGAGTCCGGCGGCCTGCCCCGCGGACTGGAAGACCCCGCCCAGCGCGTGGAGGACTTCAAGGCAGCCGTCTCGTATCTCATCACCCGCGACGAGGTCGATCCCGACCGCATCGGCCTGCTCGGCATCTGTGCCTCCGGCGGCTACTCGCTGGCTGCCACCGGCGGCGACCACCGCGTCAGGGCCGTCGCCACCGTGTCCACCGCCGAACCTGCCCGCCAGTTCCGCCACGGCGCTGACGGCTCCCAGGACCCGGCCGTCTTCCAGACTCTCCTGGACGCCGCCGCCCAGGCCCGCAGCCGCGCCGCTCGCGGCGAGGACCCCGGTGTGATGACGATGTTCCCCGACACGGCCGAACAAGCGGGTGTCCTCGCGGGTGAACACGGCGTCGAGGGCTGGGAGTACTACTGCGGTCCCCGCGGCCACCACGAGCGCTCCGCGAAATACCTCGCCTGGGACAGCATCGACAAGATGGCCTCCAGCGATGTCTTCCGCGCCGTCCCTCTCATCGCCCCTCGCCCCATTCTGCAGATCATCGGCGAACGCGCCGTCACCGTATGGATGGCCGTCGAGGCCCACCAGGCCGCCACCGGACCCAAAGAACTCCACCGCATCCCCGGCGCCAGCCACGTCGACCTCTACGACAAGCGGGAATACATCGACCCCGCCGTCGACAAGCTCACCGACTACTTCACCACCACTCTCGGCAAATGACCGACCGAGACCGCGTACACAGAACATGACGCAGGAGCCGTTCGACCTGGGCCTCCGGTCGCAGGTCCTGCGGCCGGCTCGTGATCACCCCGGTAACGCGTAGCCGAGGCCTACGGGCCTGCGGGTACTGGACTGACACACCACGGCACGGCCGTCGAGACGGACTGTTGCCCGCAGCTTCCTCGCAGCGCGGAGGTCCGCCTGGTCGGATCTGAGCCTCTCGTCGAGCAAACCCAGCCCCGACGAACCAGGAGTCACACCCCTCCTCGGTAACCACCTTGACAAGTGACGAGACCGCGTGGGAATGTCTCGTCACCGGTCAGAACGGTTACTTCTCGTGAGGAAATCCCATGGCAGTCGTACGGTTCCATCTCGTCTCCCAGCTCGGTCCGAAGGATGTCCTGGAGGTGCTGACCGACTTCAGCCCCGCTCGCGCCGAGGTCTGGCCCACCATCGACGCCGAGCACTTCGAGGTTCACGAACTCGGCGACACCTGGGCAGAGGTCACCGAGGGGACCGCCGCGGCCTGGGAGCGCGCTCGCTACGAGTGGGAGCCGGCCGGTGACACGGTCACCATCACCACGCTCGACTCCAAGCTCTTCGGAGCCGGCGGTGGCTGGGTCTTCCGGATGACGCCCGAGGGCGCAGGCACGCGGGTCGACGTCGAGCTGACACGGCAGCCGAGCACGGTCAAGGGCAAGATGCTCGCCGTCCTCCTTCCCCTCGCCGCACTCGCGTCCCTGCGCAAGTCCTTCGCGAGGCCGCTGCAGGCGAGTTGACGCGCTCACGATTCTTGAGTCGGGGCCGGCGGCTCAGATCAGTCCCCGGGCTGTGGCCTGCCTCCGCCTGGAAGCGGGTGTCGGTGCCCAGCCTGGTCAGGACGGCAACGCCAAGCGACCCGCGGGTACATCGCTTCGCGCGGCTCAGGACTCGAGGAACTCAAGTGCCCTTGTCACGAATTCATCGTGGTACTGGAAGATTCCACCATGTCCGGCATCGGGGTAGAGGGGGACCAGTTCGCTTCGGGGCAGGCGGGCCGCCAGGTCGAGTGTGTTGTGGCTGGGTACCATCCGGTCGTTCTCACCGTTGGCCACGAGGACCGGTTGGCGAATCCGCGCCAGATCGGACGGTGTCTGGCGACCCCATTGCTTGATGGCCTTCAACTGGGCGCGGAAGGACGGGAGTGAGATGTCCTTGTCGCGGTTGCGGGTGCGCTCCTGCAGTCGTTCCAGGAAGGCACGCCCGGCCTGTCTGCCGCCGGTGGTCCCGGTGAAGAAGAGGGAGAGTTTGGGATCCTGGCGGGTCAGAGTGCCCTTGAGCGTGGCTTGGATGGTGAGGGCCGGGACCTTGTCGATGCCGTGCCCTCCGGCGGGGCCCGTGCCCGCGAGGATGACCTTGCGCACGAGGCTCGGTTCTTCCTCTGCGATGACCTGCGCGACGAACCCGCCCATCGACAGGCCGAGCAGATCGACCCGCTCGAACCCGAGAGCTCGGATGAAGAGCACCGCGTCGCGAGCCATTGCCTCGATCGTGTGCGGCGTGGAACCGCTCGACCTGCCCACTCCTCGGTTGTCGAACGCGATGACCCGCCGTCGTGCGGCGAGTCCGTCGACGACACGTGGATCCCAGTTGTCCAGGACGCCGGCCAGGTGAACCAGCAGGATCAGCGGAACGCCGTCATCGGGGCCGAGTTCCCGGTAGACGAAGTCCTCGCCGCGAACGGACACGGAGCGGGTCGGCGCGTTCTTGTACGACGATGCCGAGGGGGAGGGGAGATTCCGCGGAGCGGTCATGTCGGGTCCTTCTGGCAGCACATATCGGGTCCTTCTGGCAGCAGGGGTGTCAGGGCGCTTCTCGTCGTCCCGGGCGTTGCTGGTCCCGGCGTTCGTGGCGGATCTCGATCGCCGGGCCAGGACTGTTGCTCAGCTCATCTTGATGACGACCTTGCCGGCCTTCGCGCGGCCCGCTTCGACGTACTCCAGCGCTTCTCGGGTCGACTCGAAGGGGAACACCGTGTCGACCACGGGCCGGATCTTGCCCGCCTCGATGAGATGGTTGAGCTCGCGCAGCTGGTCACCGCTGGCCTTCATGAAGAGGAACGAGTACGTCACGTTGCGGCGTCGGGCGCGTCGGCGGATCCGGAAACTCAGCGCGGACATCACCAGCCGGACGACCGGATTCGCTCCCAGCTCCCTCGCGAAAGCAGCGTCCGGCGGGCCCGCGACACTGATGACCTTGCCGCCCGGCTTGAGTACGTCCAGGGACTTCAGAAGCGTCTCGCCACCGAGGGAGTCCAGGACGACGTCGTAGTCGTGCAGCACCGTCTCGAAAGCTTGCTTCTTGTAGTCGACGACGACGTCCGCGCCCAGCCGCTTCACCAGGTCGACGTTGGCCGTGCTTGCGGTGGTCGCCACGTGTGCACCCAGCTGCTTCGCAAGTTGGATGGCGATGGTGCCCAGACCGCCGGAACCCGCGTGGACGAGGACCTTCTGACCAGGCTGAATGTCCGCCCGCTCGACCAGCACCTGCCACGAAGTCAGGGCGACCAGGGGAAGGGACGCCGCCTCCTCCATGGTCAGCGTGGCAGGCTTGACCGCAACGTCGTCCTGGTGCACCGCGATGAGTTCGGCGAACGTACCGATCCGGTCCTTGTCGGGCCGCGCGAAAACCTCGTCGCCCACAGCGAATTGCGTGACGGTCGTGCCCACCTCGACCACTACGCCGGCGAGGTCGTTGCCCAGGATGAACGGGACGCGGTACGGCAGGATCGTCTTCATCTCCCCGTCCCTGATCATGCGGTCGAGCGGATTGACGCTCGCGGCCTGGATCCGGACCAGTACGTCGTGCGAGCCCACCGTCGGGTCCGGGACGTCGCCGGCACGCACGCCGGCCTTGTCTCCGTAGCGCTCTACCGTGAAGGCCCTCATGGTCGTCTCCTTACCTCGTCCGCCAGGGGACGAGGGTGGTGCGCTGCCAGGCTTCCCTCGGGGGCGGCAGCGATTCGTGGGGGTGTCGGCCGGGAGCAGTACCCGAAGTGGGTCGATGGCCAGCCTAATTACATTACGCTCGTAATCGTATGTCCTCGGTCGGGAGACCGCAAGTGGACTCGGGGCTGTCTGGGTGTACCCGCCGGTGGGGATGCATGGCCGACTGGGCGCCCGACTCTCGGCCCTTCAGTGAGAAGGTCCTGGGTGTCATGGCCAAGCCCGACGCCGATCTGGAGGGCATGCTGCTCCTGTTCTGCCGCGCGACGGAGGCGGCCCGTGCTCCGGGGAGGAGCACTCCGCCCCATGTCTCGCCCCGGCTCGCTGGCGACGCTCCCGCGGTCTCCGGGACGGCGGCGCAGGGCATGCTCACCGCGGCGGGCGCTCTGCCGGCAGCCCCCTTCAGCGAGGTGCGGGCGGAGCTGGAGGCGATCAAGCAGCCTGCCCTCTACGTCAACGGCCTGCACCATGTGATGATCCCCGCCTCTTCCAGTACACCAAGGCCTTCACCAGGCAGGTGACCGACTTCCTCGCCTCCTGAACTCGCCGACCGCGCACCGCTCCTGACCGATGAAGGGCGGTGGCGTGTCGCACAGGCGCCGCCTTGCGCGACTGTGAGGCGGCGCCTGCGAGTTTGTCCGACGTCACCATCGAGAGCTCTGGCCGGCAGTCCGCGCTGTTCGCGGTTGCGTGACTTCCTGGAAGGGCCTGGCTGTCAGGCCCGCTTCGGGCCGCTGTGCACGTCGAGCCGTCGACGCCGTCTCCCTGGCCCAGTGGCGAGAGATGTACCGGCCTCCGTGCAACGCCCCAACTCGCACCCTCGCCGCCGGGGGAGTGACTTTCGCCTACCGTGAGCTGGGTCTCAAGTCCGGTACGCCGGTTGTCTTCATCTCGCACCTTGCCGCGGTGCTCCCAACTGGGACCCCGGGGTCGTCGACGGCATCGTCGCCAAGCGCCGGGTCATCACGTTCGACAACCGGGGCGTCGGCGCGTCCAGCGGCTCGACGCAGAACCCCTTCCCGCGACTGCGTGGACAGCCGCGACCCTCGCGTCCGGGGCGTCGCTGCTCCGGCCTCGGCGTGCTGAAGCAGAGCGCGGCGGAGGTGTGCGGCCTGGGCCGCGGATTGATCGCCCCGTCAGCGGATGAACGTGAGGCCGTTCTCAATTCCCTGCTCAAGCACCTCGTCGGCGAACTTGCGGTCGGAGAGCGCGCGGGCCAACTGCAGCGTTCCCACCATCATCGTGTAGAGCCCGATGGCGGTTCCGCGAGCGGACTGCGGATCCCCGGGTGACAGGCGGGTGGCGATCTCTTCCAGGATGGCCCGCGCGCCGTCGGTGTAGGCCTGTTTGGTCCCGTCCCCGCAGCGGCCGATCTCGTCGAGCAGGGCGGCGGAGGGGCATCCGTCGCCGGGGTGGTCCCGATGCTCGGGCGACAGATACTGGCGCACAAGGTCCTCGAGTCCCGGGCGGCCCGCTCGCAGAGTGCCGTAACTCGCGATCTGCGTGCGCAGCTGGTCGGTGACGACATGGGCGACGAGGTCGTCCTTGGACTCGAAGTGGGCGTAGAAAGCTCCGTTGGTGAGCCCGGCGTCCGACATCAGAGTGGAGATGCCGGAGCCGTCCAGCCCGTCCTGCTTGAACCGATGACCGGCCTTCTCGATGATCCGTTGCCGCGTCACCTGCTTGTGTTCCTTGGTGTAGCGCACCACTGGCTTCCTCCGTTCACTCCGTGGATCCATTGCCTCGCGCCCCATCGTAATCTATGGTCTGACGCACGTAATATTACGAGCGGCAGATAACCGTGTGGCTGGTCTGCCGCTGTCAGAGATGAGGCACGCCGTGACTGACGTTCCCTTCCGATCCGTCGTGGATCAGTCACGTGCGCTGGCCGCCGGCGAGGTCTCGAGCGAGGAGCTCGTCGAGCTCTATCTCGGGCGAATCGCCACTCACAACCCCGCGTTGAACGCGGTGGTGACGCTCGACCCCGAGCGCGCCCGCCGCGAGGCCGCGGCAGCGGACGCAGCGCGGGCGGCGGGGCAGGACCTCGGTCCGCTGCACGGCGTACCGATCACGGTGAAGGACAGCTTCGAAACGGCCGGGATGCGCACCGTCTGCGGGCGCACGGATCTCAAGGACTACGTGCCCGACCAGGACGCCGAGGCGGTCAAGCGGCTGCGTGCGGCAGGCGCCGTGATCATGGGGAAGAGCAACATGCCTCCGGGCAACCAGGACGTTCAGGCCGACAACCCGGTGTTCGGTCCTTCGTCGAATCCGTGGGACACGACCCGCACGTCGGGCGGGTCTGCGGGAGGCGGTGCCGTCGCGACCGCCGCGGGCCTGACGTCGTTCGACTTCGGCTCGGAGATCGGCGGGTCGACCAGGATCCCGTCTCATTTCAACGGTCTGTACGGCCACAAGTCGACGTGGCGGTCGATACCCCTCATCGGGCATGTGCCCTACGGCCCGGGTCCGGGACGGTGGACGGACGCCGACATGGGTTGCGGCGGCGCGCAGGTCCGCGACGCCCGAGACCTCGTCCCGATCCTGCGGGCAACGGTCGGGACAGCCGACTACGACGGCGGTTTCAGCTATGCACTCGCACCGGCGCGCGCGACCAGGCTCGCCGACTTCCGGGTCGCTGTATGGAGTGAGGATCCCGCGTGTCCGGTGGACAGCGACATCGCGACAGCCATGGACGACGCGGTCGGCGTGCTGAGGGCGGCCGGTGCGAAGGTCAGCGTCCAGCCCGCGTGTCTCCCCATCGACATCGCGACAAATCACCGTAAGGCCTTCCTGCCCCTGCTCTACGGCGCGGGAGACCGCACCGGCCTCGCTCCTGCCTCCAGCGCCGCGACGCTGGCCCGGTTCGTCCAGCATCCGCGCGGCGACGCCGGTCCCGCCCTGCTCGGAACCTTCCAGTCCCACTACCACTGGCTGCAGGCCCACATGCTGCGCAACGAGATCCGGCAGCGGTGGTTCGCGTTCTTCCAGGACTACGACGTCGTGCTCATGCCGGTCACCCCGACGGCCGCCCCCGCCCACCACAACAAGCCGATCGACTGGTTCGGTCGGCCCTTCGAGGTCGACGGTGTGCGACGGCCCTATTGGGACCAGGTCAAGTGGAACGCCGTCGCCAACGTCTCCGGCGGGCCGGCGACGACCATCCCGGTGCGCAGAAGCAGCAGCGGACTGCCCATCGGCCTGCAGGCCATGGGCCCGAGCGGAGGCGATCTGACCACCATCGAGTTCGCCGCACTGCTGGGCCGGGAAGTGGACGGCTTCGTGCCGCCTCCGGCCTTCGTCCAGACCCGGACCGCCTGATCCCGACCGCCAGTCCCGGAGTGTCAGCCCCGACCGTCCGCCGCGAGAGCAGGACACGACGATGCACAACCCGAGCCGCAACGTGTCACGACTGCTGACGGACTCCGTGTCCCGCCACCCGGAGCGCACGGCGATCGCCTTCGGCGATGACCAGATCTCCTACGCCGACCTCGACGCCGCTGCCAACCGCGTCGCGAACCTGCTCGTCTCGCGCGGGATCCAGCCGGGGGACAAGGTCGCACTGTCATGCCCCAACCTGCCCCACTTCTCCATCATCTGCTTCGGCATCCTCGGGTCGATCGGGGTGCCCGTTCCGGGCGTGGAGATGAAGCTCATCCACGACGACTGGTCCGAGGTCAAAGGGGGCCCCGACGAGATCGGGGAGATCGCGATCAAGGGCCACAACGTCATGAAGGGCTACTACAAGCGGCCCGAAGCCACGGCCGAGGCCATCAGGGAGGGCTGGTTCCGCTCCGGCGACCTCGCGCGCAGGGACGAGGACGGCTTCTACTACATCGTCGACCGCTCCAAGGACATGATCATCCGCGGCGGATTCAACGTCTACCCACGCGAGTTGGAGGAGGTGCTCATGGAGCACCCCGCGGTCTCGCTCGTCGCCGTCATCGGCGTACCGCACGAATCCCACGGCGAGGAGATCAAAGCCGTCGTGGTGAGGACGGCCGGGAGTGACACGACCGAGGAAGAGCTCGCCGCCTGGGCGAAGGAGCGGCTCGCCGCGTACAAGTACCCGCGCATCGTCCAGTTCGTCGACGCACTGCCCCTGACGTCCACCGGCAAGATCCTCAAGCGCGAACTCTCCTGACCGCGACACCGCCGTCCGAGGTGGCTCGGCTGCGGGTGATGTCCACAGGCCTGGTGGCGAGCTGTCGCAAGTAGCTCGAGCGTGCCGGTGCGCCGCGCCGTGGCGCGTCCAGAACCTCACGCCAGAGCTGGTACGGCTTCGGTGAGTGCGGTGGGAATCAGCTGCTCCGCCCAGATGACCTTGCCCTCGCGGTTGTGCCGTGTGCCCCAGTGTTCGGTGAGTTGGGCGACCAGGAGCAGACCGCGGCCGCCCTCGTCGAAGGCCCGGGCGCGGCGCAGGTGCGGTGCGGTGCTGCTGGCGTCGGAGACCTCGCATGTCAGAGCGGATTGAAGGATCATGCGCAGTTGGATGGGGCCCTTGCCGTAGCGGATGGCGTTCGTCACCAGTTCGCTGACGACCAGCTCGGTGGTGAAAGCCATCTCTTCCAGGCCCCAGGCGGCCAGTTGATCGGATGCGTGGGCGCGGGCCTTGGAGACGACCGCAGGGTCGCAGGGGATGTCCCATGTGGCGACGTGACCGGCGTCGAGAGCCCCGGTTCGTGCGACAAGAAGAGCTACGTCATCTGCGGGGTGGCTGGGCAGCAGCGTGGCCAGCAGTTCGTCGCAGGTCTCCTCGAGCGACGCCGGTGCTCGGGCGAGCACCTCGCGCAGCAGTCCGAGGGCGGTCTCGATGTCACGCGAGCGGCTCTGTACGAGGCCGTCGGTGTACAGCACGAGTCGACTGCCCGGGGGCAACTCGAACTCGGCGGTCTCGAAGGGCAGTCCGCCAAGGCCAAGGGGCGGGCCGATCGGCAGCTTCGGGAAGTCGACCGTGCGGGACGTGGTGGCCTCGTCGTCTGCGGTCGAGGAGGTCACCACTGCCGGCGGAAGGTGTCCTGCGCTGGCCAGCGAGCAGGTGCGGGAGACAGGGTCGTAGACCGCGTACAAGCAGGTCGCGCTCATCTCGTCCGTGCCCGGTTCTGCTTGGCGCTGCAGGCGGATGACGACGTCGTCGAGGTGGGTCAGCAGTTCGTCGGGAGTCAGGTCGATGTCCGCGAGAGTGCGAACGGCCGTGCGCAGCTGTCCCATGGTGGCCGCGGCATGCAGACCGTGGCCGATCACGTCGCCCACGACGAGTGCGACGCGGGCTCCGGAGAGCGGGATCACGTCGAACCAGTCGCCTCCCACACCCGCTCGCGATCCGCTGGGCAGATAGCGCGAAGCCGTCTCGACGACGGACTCCTCCGGCACGGTTTGCGGCAGCAGACTGCGCTGGAGGGCGAGTGCGGTGGAACGCTCCCGGGTGTAGCGACGGGCGTTGTCGATGTTCACCGCGGCTCTGGACGCGATCTCCTGGGCCAACAGCAGTTCGTCGTCGTCGAAGACGTCCGCGGTGTGACGGCGAACGAACTGCGCGAGTCCCAGCGGCTTTCCGCGAGCCCACAACGGGACCAGGAGCATGGAGTGCAGGCCCAACGCGCCCAGGGCGAGCGCGTGTTCCGCTGATATGGCAAGCCACGGTGGGACGTTGTCGGCGGAGAGGGGGAGCCGGACGGGCTTTCCGGTCGCCAGTACGCGAGCAGGCGCCGACCCTTCCTGGTAGGCGTGCGTCTGCCCTGTGTCGATGGTCGGGTCCGGGCACCCGGCCGAGAGCGCCTGAGCGACACGGCAGAGCGTGGCGGAACCGGCCACCGGGTACGTCCTGTCGTGTTGCAGGGCAGAGGACAGGATGTCGACGGTGACGAGGTCAGCGAGATGGTCGGCGCCGACGTCCGCCAGTTCCTGTGCGGTGCGGGTGATGTCCAGAGTGGTCCCGATGCGTGTCCCGGCGTCGCTGATCGTGATCAACCGCCGCTGGAGCCAGCGGTCTCGTTCCCCCTGGTACGCCGCGACGCTCTGTTCCGCCGTGCGATCGACGTAATCGAAGGCCATTTCGCTCAGCTTGGTCGTCGTGGCGTTGATCAGTTCCTGGGAATCGGCGACGCGGGCCGTTTCCGCGTAGAGCTGCTGGAGCAGATCCGCGTGGACGAGCCGGTAGACGCGAAGGAGCTGGCTGATCGGCACCCCGTGCTCGGCGAGTCGGCGGGCGAACTCGATGGCGCCAGGTGGTGCGCTGGCTTCGGCCATGTCCCGGTCGCGCTCGAGGAAGTCGAGACCGGCGGCGATGTGTTCGGCCAGCGCCACGGGTGCCACGGCGGCGATGTCGTCGTAGTTCCACACCTCGGGCAGCTCGTCGCGCAGGTGCCGCAGCATCACCTCGACCAACTGGTCCGCTCGGGGTGTGAGGCCCCGGGCGAGATCGCTGAGGAAGACATGGGCGTCGGTTCCCATAGTCAAAATGTACTCGCACCCTGTTCGACGGGCCGTGCCGAGCGGACGTCCGGTGGTCACGCCTGCCCACCGGACGGTTCCGGACGAGGCCGTGCGATCACGGGGTGTGACCTGTGCGGCGGAGAACAGGGCGCAGGGCTTCGATGACGTCGGGGTCGTCCACGGTGGAGGGGATGGGTTCGTCGTGGCCGTCGGCGATGCCGCGCATTGTCTTGCGCAGGATCTTTCCCGAGCGGGTCTTGGGCAGGGCGGCCACGACCGAGACATCCTTGAGCGACGCGACGGCGCCGATGCGCTCCCGGACCAGCAGGACGAGTTCGGCCTCGACCTCGCTCGGTTCGCGGTCGACTCCGGCTTTCAGGACGACGAAACCGCGCGGGATCTGCCCCTTCATGGCGTCGGCGACGCCAATGACAGCGCATTCGGCGACATCGGGATGGGCGGCCAGGGCCTCTTCCATGCTGCCGGTGGACAGCCGGTGTCCGGCGACGTTGATGACATCGTCGGTGCGGCCCATGACGAAGACGTAGCCGTCGTCGTCGATGTGGCCGCTGTCGCCTGTGAGGTAGTACCCGTCGTAGGCGGAGAGATAGGAGGCGATGTAGCGTTCGTCGTCTTTCCAGAGGGTGGGGAGCGCGCCGGGCGGCAGCGGGAGCCGCACGACGATCGCGCCGTCCACGCCCGAAGGCACCGGCCGGCCCGCAGCGTCGAGGACGCGGACGTCCCAGCCCGGCAGCGGGCGGGTGGGGGATCCGGGTTTGAGGGGCGCGGGCTCGATGCCCATCGGGTTGGCGACGATGGGCCAGCCGGTCTCGGTCTGCCACCAGTGGTCGATCACCGGGATGCCCAGGAGGTTCTTCGCCCAGTGATAGGTCTCGGGGTCGAGTCGCTCGCCCGCGAGGAAGAGATGACGCAGGCCGGTCAGGTCGTAGTCGGCCGTGAGTGTTCCCTTCGGGTCCTCCTTGCGGATGGCCCGGAAAGCGGTCGGAGCCGTGAACATGGTCTTGACCCGGTGCTCGGCTGCGACACGCCAGAACTGGCCCGCGTCCGGGGTGCCGACCGGCTTTCCTTCGTACAGAACGGTCGTGGCGCCGGCCAGCAGAGGCGCGTAGACGATGTACGAGTGCCCGACGACCCAGCCGACGTCGGAGCCGGTGAACATGGTTTCGCCCGGGCCGACGTCGTAGACGGCTTCCATCGACCAACGCAGGGCGACCGCGTAGCCGCCGCAGTCGCGGACGACTCCCTTGGGCTTTCCGGTCGTTCCGGACGTGTAGAGGATGTAGAGCGGGTCGGTGGCGGGCACGGGAACACAGTCGGCCTGCGGGGCCGCGGCGACCAGGTCGTGCCAGTCGAGATCGTCCGGGCCCAACTCGGCGGGCTGCTGGGCGCGTTGCAGGATCACGCTCGTCTCGGGCTTGTGCGCCGCGAGTTCGATCGCCCGGTCGAGGAGCGGTTTGTAAGCGATGACACGCTTGCCCTCGATGCCGCAGGAGGCGGAGACGATCACCTTGGGGGCCGCGTCGTCGATGCGGAGGGCGAGTTCGCGTGGGGCGAAGCCCCCGAAGACGACCGAGTGGACCGCACCGATGCGCGCACAGGCCAGCATCGCGACGGCGGCCTCGGGCACCATCGGCATGTAGATGACCACCCGGTCGCCGTGTCCCACGCCAAGCCCCGCCAGCGCTCCGGCGAAGGCCGCGACCTCGTTCGTCAGCTGCGTGTAGGTGTAGGTACGACGGCTGCCGGTCACGGGCGAGTCGTAGACGAGCGCGGGCTGTTCGCCGCGGCCGGCTTCGACGTGACGGTCGAGCGCGTTGAAGCAGACGTTGAGGCGTCCATCGGGAAACCAGCGGTAGAAGGGAGCCCCCGAGGAGTCCAGGGCGCGTCGCGGAGTGACATCCCAGTCGATGCTCTCGGCCGCCTTCAACCAGAAGCTCTCCGGGTCTTCGATGCTGGCGCGGAAGACATCCTCGTACGTTCCCATCGCGCACTCCTTTGTGGCTTCGGGTTCCGCCGCTTCGAGGCCGGGTTACGGCGGCGGCGTACAGAGCGGTGTGGGACACGTATACCGCGTGTCGCCTTCGGTGTGCAGCACCACAGCTGCGGCCGGCCGCCGGTCACCGGCCTCGCGGTGGCTCCGGCGGCCCGGTCGGCAGCTGTTGGACAAGGCTGCGGCCCTGTTCGCCGAAGCCCCGTGTCAACGAGAGTTCTTGCTGTTCAGGCGCCGAGGTGCGTGCGCAGCCACTGACCCATCTGCCCGATCGCTTCGTCCACCTCGGGTACCCGGCCCGCGCCCAGGATGAACGAGTGCTGGCCCTCCGGTACCGAGTGGACCTCGGACGTGATCTTGAACTCGGCAAGCCGACGGCCGAGCTGGGCGCCGTCGTCGGCGAGGGTCTCGTACTCGCCGTAGTAGACGATCGTGGGCGGCAGGCCCGTCAGATCGGCGTTGGCGATGCTGACTTGCGGGTCGGCGAAGTCCACCGCGGGGTCCTGCAGCCAGGCACCTCGGAAGAGTTCGAGGGTCGCCCTGCTGAGCATCTTGTCGTTGTCCTCGTTCGCGTCGACCGACGCGTTCTGGATGGTGAGGTCGGTCCAGGGCGACACGCTGACGATCGCGCCGGGAGTCGCCTCCCCCTTGGCGAGCAGGCGCAGGGGCAGCAGCACTGCGAGGGTGCCGCCGATCGAGTGGCCCGTGCTGCCGATGTTCTGGGGCTCGTAGCCCTGCGAGAGCAGCCACCGGTAGGCCGCCTCGGCGTCGTCGAGCTGGGCCGGGTAGGGGTGTTCGGGCGCCAGTCGGAAGTCCACGACGAGGGAGCGGACGCCGGCCGCCTTGGCGATGTGACCGGCCGCCTTGCGGTCGGAGTGCATCGAGGCGGTGACCGATCCGCCGAAGTGGAAGTGGAGCAGGGCCTGGTCGGGGCGTGCGCCCTCGGGGATGCACCAGAGGGCGGGGACGCCGTTCGCGTCCACTTCGGCGTAGGTGACGCCTTCCGGTTCGGTCGACGCCTTGTGGTTCGAGTCGACGATGTCGCGGATGACAGCGAGGTCGAGACCCGGAGCCGACGACTTCGCGCTCACGCTCGCGAGGAACTCCGCGAACTGCTTGGCCTCTGGACTTGCTCCCATGGTGGCGCTCCTTCACGAGCCGGTGCCGGTCGCTTCGTGGGCGGCCGGGTGGGTGTGCTGGGCATGACGCTAGTAGCTGAGTATAGAAAAGTAAACTCAGATGGGCCGACTTCACGCCGTGGATGCGGATCGGAGCCTGTCGTGACCCGGTCGGCAGGCGAGCGGCAGGCGGCTGGAAGCTCGCTCCTGCGCCGACGGCGCCGAATGTCCCGCCAGTTCACTCACGAGCCTTTCCCGTCAGGATTTCGTACTGCACGTGACGAAAATCGAGCTCAGGTTCTTTGGGTGAGGTGATGCTGCCGAGCCACCCAAGGACGAATGCCGCGGGAACAGAAACCAGGCCTGGGGTCTGGAACGGGTACCAGTTGAAACTCGATTCCGGAGAGGGTGGGTGACGGCGCAGCGCGCGGCGTTCCGACGGCCAGGGCAGGGTCCGGCCTACGACGGAAGGGCGATGACGAGCAAGGGCCGAGGAGAGGGTGAGGCCCCAGCGGAAGCACGGCGCGCGGCGCGGCACGCGCTGCTCGCAACGGTCGCCACTCGATGTACAGGGTGCTGTGTCGGGTGGCGGGCGAACGAACGAGGACGCTGGGCCAGGCACAGATAGCCAAGCCCCAGCTCGACCTCACAAAAGCGAGCGCGTGCTCACGGGCCGCTGTGGCCGACGATGCGCCAGTCGCGATCAGGAGAATCGCTGACTCCGTGATGACCTGTCAACGGCCTGTGAACTGTGTGCGACATGTCACCTGACAGTGCGGCTCTGAAACGCCGCAGCCGACACGGCCTTGGCGCGTGAAGCAGGTCGAGTCGCGCCATGGCTTCCGCGGGCCCGAACTTCCGCACCCAGTCCGGCACTTCGGCTTCACGACAACGCAACTGTGGCGTAGATGCCACGCCGACGAGCGGAGTCGGGCACCGGGGGACCGCACAGTCCAGGCAGCGGGCGCTGCTCAGCCCGCCGTTCCTGCAGAAAGAGGCCCCCGCGGTAGCCAGCCGCTCGTGCACGGCATGAGCCGCCCGATCGGCGCTCACTTCCACGTCGCCCACGCCTTGTCGGACGCGATGCTCTTCCCTGCGGTGACGGCGTTCTCCGTGCGCGGTGCCAAGAGCCGGTACGCCGACTGCGCCCGCGCGCTCGGGGCCGCCACGGACGGGGAGGTGCCCACTCTTCGTGCGCACGGCATCGACAAGAACGACTGGTTCCGCCTGGCGCCCGTTATGGCCGAGCAGGCGCTCGCGTCCGGATCCCCCAGGAACAACCCAGTCGTGCCCACCGCGGACGCAATCCATGATCTCTACAGGCGGATCTACGCCTGACACCCGGCCGGGATGCGTCAGTGCATGTCCGCCGCGTCGAGCAGGACGGCCACAGTGGGAGCGATGAGTCCTGTCGATGTGTCGGCTTTGATTCCCGCACGGGCGCTGGCGCCGTCGAAGACCAGGATCAACTGCCGGGCCAGGAGATCCGGGTCGCTCGCCCCGCCCTGTTCGGCCTCGGCGCGGAAGAAGGTGGTCAGGTTCTCCTTGACCTGGTGGGCCACCCGGCTCGCAGGGTGGTTCTGGTCTTTGAGCTCGATCTGCACAGCCAGGTACCGACAGCCCTGGAAGTCGGGCGCCTCCGTCTGTGATGCCAGCTGTTCGAAGACGTGCAGGATGCGTTCGCGGGGGGAACGGCTGTCGTCCGCCGCGGGCAGGAGCGTCGCTACAAAGGCGGAGGCGCGCTCCTCCAGGCTCGCGGCCAGCAATTCGCCCTTGGTGTCGAACAGCTGGTACATGGAACGCTTCGACACCCCCGCCGCCTTGCACAGCGCGTCGACGCCGATGCCGACACCGTCTCGGTAGGTGAGCATGGCCGCTGCCTCCAGCAGCCGCTCTCGGGGACTTGGCTTCGTTTCTGTGGTCATACGGCGAGGTTAACTCGATTCCGACCAATTGAAAACCGATCGGTTTACAACGTCCGTCGGGGCGATCTTCGGCTCTTCGACTCTTCGGCTCTTCGGCACTTCGATGCCGCCCCCGGCTGCGCGGGCGTATGAATACGGCTCCCGCTGCGCCGGGGTGACGGTCCTCTCGGGCGTACACCGGGCACAGCCACAACAGCGGCAGGTGACCGCGCCCCTGATGGTCGGCGTGCCCATCGGCCTCGGAAGTTCAGCCCACGCCGTGGGCGCCCGCTACCCGCGATGACCGGTCTTGCCGAAGACGGATCGCGTGGGTGGTAGCGGGCGCCATCTCGGATACGCCCTGTCTCGGTGGAGTCAGGCTCAGTGGGCCATCACAGGCTCGCCCTCCGACGGCGTCAGAGCCCGGTTCGGGATCAGGAACGCCGAGAGTACGGCGCCGATCACGAAGATGCCGGCGCCCCAGGCCAGGGTGGCCGTGTAGCCCTCGACCCCGGCCTGCGCCATGGTCAGCGCGCCGGGCTTGTGGGAGGTCAGGTAGTCGGTCGTGGCCGAGGATGCGACGGTGGTCAGCAGCGCCGTGCTGATCGAACCGCCGACCTGCTGGCTGGTGTTGATCAGCGCTGAGGCGACGCCCGTGTCCTCATGGTGCACGCCTGAGGTCGCGCCCTGGAACGCGGTGGTCATCACCGCACCAATGCCGAGACCCAGCAGGATCATGCCAGGCATGATGTGGGCGACGTAGGTGCTGTCCAGGGTGAGCCGGGTCAGCAGGGCCATGCCGGATGCGGAGACCAGGAACCCGGCGGTGATCACGATCTTCGGGCCGACCCTGGGCAGCAGAAGCGACGGCGTCGTGGTCGACGAAGCGACGATGCCGAAGACCATCGGCAGGAACGCCAGACCGGCCTCGATCGGCGAGTAGCCGATGCTGGCCTCCAGGTAGTAGGTCAGGAACAGGAAGATCGAGAACATCCCCATGCCCAGGACGAACACCGCCAGGAACGCGCCACCGCGGGTCCGGTCCAGCACGAGTCGCAGCGGCAACAGCGGATGTGCGACCCGGGTCTCCAGCCACACGAACACCGCGAGCAGCACCACGCCGCCCGCCAGGGACCCGAGGGTGACGGGGTTGGTCCAGCTGGTGGATTCGACGTGCGCGAAACCGTAGACGATGGCGAACAGCGCGGCGCTGACCGTGATGGTGCCCGGGATGTCGATGCGGGGCCGTTCGGTGACCGCGGGCTTGGCCAGCAGCAGCAGCGCGCCGAGGAGCGCGACGCCCGCGAAGATGACGTTCACGTACATCACCCAGCGCCACGACGTCCATTCGGTGAGCATGCCGCCGAGCAGCAGCCCGACCGCGGCACCCGCACCGGCCAGCGCGCTGAAGATGCCGAACGCCTTCGGCCTCTCGGACGGCTTGGTGAAGGTCACGCTGAGCAGTGAGAGGGCCGCGGGTGCCAGCAGCGCGGCGAACAGGCCCTGTGCCACGCGTGCCCCGACAAGGACTTCGAAGCTGCCGGCCGCTCCGCCGACGACGGACGCGCCCGCGAAACCGACCAGGCCGGTCACGAAGGTGGTGCGTCGGCCGAACAGGTCACCGAGTCGGCCGCCGAGCAGCAGCAGGCTGCCGAATGCCAGGGCGTAACCCGTGATGACCCACTGCCGACTGCCATCACTGAAGCCGAGGTCGTGTTGCGCCGCGGGCAGCGCGATGTTCACGACGGTCGCATCGAGCGTGACCATGAGCTGAGCCGTGCCCAGGACGACAAGCACCCACCAGCGCATGGCATGTGAGCCGCGGCGGCCCGAGTCTGTTTTCCCGGAGGCGGGCGCCTCACGGTCGAAGGTGGTACTCACTTTTCCCCTTAGTTGCTGGTCGTAGGCTGGACACCAGTCGGAAACCGATCTGTTTCCACATAGGAAAACAGATCGGTTTCCGTAGCGCAAGTGAACGGATCGCCTACGGCCGAGGAGTGGACCGCAACGCCCAAACCCGCGCCGCCCGCTTCTGTCGTCTCGACGCGCGACCGGCCGTGCTACTCGCGGCCCTCGCCGCGCTGGGATCGAAGGCCAACGCCTCTCGCTGTGTCGGCCGATGGTCCGGGGTGGTTCACCTCTTGGGCTTGCGCATGGAAACCGATCGGTTTACGGTTGGTGGAAACCGATCGGTTTCTCGTCGTGGAGGCAATCATGACCGCGCTCAAAGGCGCACGCGTGTTCGTCACCGGCGGCAACCGCGGCATCGGCAAGGCCCTGGTGGAGGAGCTGTACGCACGCGGCGCCGGCAAGGTCTACGCCACCGCCCGCGACCCGCGTAGCGTGACGCATTCCGACGCCGTCCCGGTGGCTGCGCTCGGCCTCCACGGGGTCGAGACGGGCGTGTACGAGGTTCTCGCCGACGACATCTCTTGGCAGGTCGAGGCCGGCCTGGCCGGCGATCTGGCAGGACAGTACGCCCAGCTGGCGCAGTAGGCGCAGACCAGAGCGAACGGGCGGATCGGGCGTCGTCGGCGCATAGTCCGCCCTACCGGACCGAACCTGAGTCAACTTTCCGTAGTGCACAAACAAGGAGTCGGCGAGATGCCCAACCACGAGACCCGTCCTGCGATTCACATTCCCGGGGCCACCAGTCACACGATTGCCCCGCGCGCAGGACGTCACAACCACGAAGGCGCACTGCGCTACCTCAGAGCGGGTACCGGTGCTCCCGTGGTCCTGCTGCACACCGTGCGCACGCAGGCCGAGCACTTCCGCTCCCTCATCCCGCTGATCTCGGACCGGTACACCGTGTACGCCCTCGACCTGCCGGGGATGGGCTACTCGGAGATCGTGCCCGGTGCGTCCTACGACGAGCCGGCGATGCGCGCGGGCGTCGAGCGGCTCCTCACCGAACTCGACCTGCACGACGTCACGTTGGTCGGGGAGTCCATGGGGGCGGTGCTCGCCCTGACCACCGCGGCCGATCTGCCGGAGCGGGTACGGCGCGTCGTCGCGGTCAACACCTACGACTTCCGCGACGGCATCGCCCGCTCCAGCCTCCTCGCCCGTGTGGTGGTCGGCGGTGTTCTCGCGCCGGGGGTGGGCCCGGTGGTCGCCCGGGTCGAGCCCAAGCCCGCCCTCCGCAGGGTCCTGCAGGGTGGCCTGGGTGACAAGAGCGCACTGCAGGAGGACTACCTGGACGAGCTCCTCCGGGTGGGCGGCCGACCTGGCTACCCGGCCGTCGCCCGGGGCGTGTACCAGGCCCTGCCCAGCCTCATCGCCGCCCGCTCGCGCTACCCCGAGGTCAAGGCCCCCATCCACCTCGTCTACGGCGAGAAGGACTGGTCCCGGCCCTCGGACCGCGAAGCCAACAAGAAGCTCCTGCCCGCCGCCGAGTTCACGCAGGTGCCGGGAGCGGGCCACTTCATCGCTGTGGAAAGGCCCGAGGTCCTGGCGGACCTGCTGAACGCGGAGGCGTGATCCCCCGTGGACGCGACGGAGGTGCCGACGGCGCGGCCCTCCGTACGCCTGACTGCCATGGGATCGCCACCGGTCCTCGGCTCCTCCGGTGACCGTGCCGGACGCAAACTCCGCGGCCGGCCTGATCTCAGTTGCTGTCGGGCACCATCGAGACAACGACCTTGCCGGCCTTGGTGCGTCCCTGCTCGACGTACGCCATTGCGTCGAGCGTCTCGTCGAACGGGAAGACCCGGTCGATGACGGGGCGGAGCTTCCCGCTGTCGTAAAGGGCGCTGAGCTTGCGCAGCTGCGAGCCGTTGGCCTGCATGAAGAAGAACTGGTAGCGCACGCCCAGGGCCTTGGCCTGCTTACGGACCTTGCGACTCAGGGTGTTCATGACGAGACCCATGAACGAGGGGGCGCCGAGCTGCTTGGCGAAACCGGAGTCCGGCGGCCCGGCGACGCCGATGGCCAGGCCGCCCGGCTTCAGTACCGTCAGCGACTTCTCGAGGTTCGCCCCGCCCAGGGAGTCCAGCACCAGGTCGTAGCCGGACAGCACCTTCGAGAAGTCCTCCTTGGTGTAGTCGACGACGACGTCGGCGCCGAGGCTCCTGACCAGCTTCTCCGTGTCGGGGGCCGTGGTCGTCGCCACCGTGGCACCGAGGTGCTTGGCGAGCTGGATGACCGTCGACCCGAGGCCGCCGGCGCCGGCGTGGACGAGCACCTTGTGCCCCGGCTTCACGCGGCCATGGTCGACGAGGATCTGCCAGGCGGCCAGGGCCACCAGCGGCACCGCGGCTGCCTCCTGCGGCGAGAGCGAGGCCGGCTTGGGCGCGACATCGTCCTGGTCGATCGCGATGAACTCGGCGAAGCCTCCGATCCGCAGGTCGCGCGGGCGGGCGTAGACCTCGTCGCCGACTTCGAGGCCGCGTACGGCGGAGCCGACCCGCGTCACGACGCCGGCCAGGTCGTGGCCGAGTACGAACGGGCGCTTGTACTTGAGGAGTTGCTTGAACTCCCCGTTGCGGACCATCTTGTCCAGCGGGTTGATGCTGGCGGCGCTCACCCTGACCAGGACGTCGCGGTCCCCGACGGTGGGCTCGGCTACCTCCGCGGCGCGTGCGCCGTCCTTGCCGTACTTCTCGACGACGAATGCCTTCATGTCAGCCACCCTTCTCTGTGCTGTGCTCGGTATGTTCTTGGCGGTCGATGTGAACCGCTGCGCCGGCGTGGACCGGGGAGGTGATGCGGGAAACCAGCAAGGCAAGCTGCGCGCGTGCGGCCGGGTTGATCCGTGGTCATGACGCTACTGTCTGAGTATGGAAAAGTAAACTCAGGTGAGGTTAGAATCACCCGCATGGATGCGTGGACCGAAGTTCTCCAGGACACCGGCATGGACACCCGTCTCGACCGGGACGTGTCGAACTGCTCGATCGCACGGACCCTTGAGGTCGTGGGCGAGAAGTGGACGATCCTGATCCTCCGCGAGGTCTGGTACGGCTCGTCCCGGTTCAGTGAGTTCGAGCGCGTCCTCGGCTGTCCTCGCAACCTCCTCGCGACGCGGCTTCGCATGCTCGTGGAGGAAGGGATTCTCGCCACCGAGATCTACAAGGAGCCCGGCTCGCGTAGTCGGCCGAAGTACGTGATCACTCCCAAAGGCGCGGATCTGGTCCCGGCCGTGATGGGACTCCTGCAGTGGGGCGACCGATACCGGGCCGACCCGGAGGGGCCCGCTGTTCTGTCGCGGCACCGCGAATGCGGCGCGCACGTCGATGTGCAGTTGCGCTGCGAACAGGGCCATTCCGTGAAAGCGGAAGACATCGAGAGCCTCCCCGGCCCTGCCTTTCGCATGAAGCACTCCGGGTGAGCTTCGCGAGGTGGCGTCAGCCCCTCGGGATCCGCTCCCCGCGAGGTGAAGGAGGCTGTCCATGAGCCCTGTGACAGTGGCGACCGGAGTCGCGCAGGTGGACGACGTGCGCCTGTACTACCTTCGAGCAGGCTCCGGGCCCCTGCTCGTCCTCCTCCACGGCTGGCCGCAGACCTCCGACTGCTGGCGGCCCGTGCTGGCCGATCTCGCCGCCGACCACACCGTCGTGGCACCGGACCTGCGTGGTTACGGGCTGAGCGACAAACCCACGACCGGCTACGACAAGAGGCGGATGGCCGCCGACATGGCCGGCCTCGTGGAGGCGCTCGGTTTTGAACGTGCCGCCGTTGTCGGCCACGACCGTGGTGCCCGGGTGGGCCACCGTTGGGCGCTGGACCGCCCGGAGCAGGTGGAACGGCTGGCCGTGCTCGACATCGTGCCGACCCGGGAGATGTTCCGCCGGCTGGACGCCTCGCTCGCCTCCGGGTACTGGCACTGGCTGTTCCAGATGCAGCCCGACCTTCCCGAGCGCCTCGTGAGCCATGACATCCGCGGGTATCTCGAGTACTTCTTCGAGCGGTGGACCTACAACCGCCACGGGCTCACACCAGAAGCGGTCGATGGTTACGTCCGCGCCTTCTCGCGCCCGGGCGCCCTGCGTGCGAGCTTCGACGACTACCGCGCCATGGAGCAGGACGTCACCCTCGACGACCTGGATGCCGCCGAGGGCCGGCGCCTCACGATGCCGGTACTGGCGCTGTGGGGTTCGCACGGACTGCCCGCCCGTCTGCCGACGCTGGAGATCTGGCGCGAGTACGCCGAAAACGCAATCGGCGCCGAAATCCGCGAATGCGGCCACTTCATCCCCGAGGAACGTCCGGACGAGATGCTGGCGCATCTGCGGCCTTTCCTGGCCGACCAGCCGGCCGCGTAGCGGGCTTCCACGCGATGACGGTCACGGCCGGCAGCGAGCCGTGACCCCAGAGGGTGGACGGCGGTCGGACTGCCGACGCGGGACGCGGGCCACTGCGTCCGAGCGCCGACCAGGCGCCCCAATGGGTGAGACCGACCGGTCCAGGTCGGCCTCACCCCGAGCGCGGACTCAGAGGGCGACCGGGGCGGCGGTCTGAGTGTCCCCCGAGGCAAGGCCCGCTGCGGGACCATCGGACTTGCGCTGCCGGGGCATCAGCAAAGCGAGAGCCGCGGCCAGGGCGACCGCACCCGCCCCGACCCAGAGCGCCGGGACCAGGCCGTCCACGAAGAGCGAGGGGGACCCGTAGCCGCCCTGAGCGGAGAAGACCGCGGCCAGCGAGGCGACACCGATGGCGCCGCCGACCTCGCGGATCGCGTTGTTGGCACCGGAGGCGATGCCCTGCTCCTCCGGGCGGACCGTGCTCATGACGAGGTTCGCACTGGGCGCGAAGAACATGCCCATGCCGATTCCGCAGACGATCAGCGCCGGCAGCAGCGAGGTGTACGACACCTGCGGCTCGACGGCCAGTGCCCAGAGCCCGAGCCCCACCGCGTTCAGGGCCATGCCCACCGTGACGACGGGCGCGCCGCCGATACGGTCGGACAGTGCACCGGCCAGCGGCCCGGCGATCATGGGCATGGCGGTCCAGGGCAGCATCCGTACGCCGGCCTCCATCGGTGAGTAGCCGCCGACGGTCTGCAGGTACTGGCTGAGCAGGAAGATCGCCCCGAACATCCCCAGGAACATCAGCAGGCTGGCGGCGTTGACGGCGCTGAAGGAACGGTGACGGAAGAGCCGCATCGGCAGCATCGGATGCTTGGCCCGCAGTTCGTACAGGACGAAGCCGACGAGCAGGGCCGTACCCGCGATGAATCCGCCCAGCACCGGCGTGCTGGTCCAGCCGTCGGCGTTCCCTCGCACCAGGGCGTACACGACTCCGAACAGTCCACCGCTGGCCAGTGCCGTGCCGATGAGGTCAAGGCTCGGGTTCGGACCGTGGCTCTCGTCCAGACGCAACAGTGCCAGCGGAATCAGCGCCAGGCCGAGTGGGACGTTCACCCAGAAGATCCACTGCCAGGAGAGGTGCTCGGTGAGTGTGCCGCCGATGAGCGGTCCGGTGGCGACGGCGATGCCGCTGGCCGCGCCCCAGATGCCGAACGCCGCGCCGCGCCGTTCGGCGGGGACGGCCGCCGCCAGCAGGGTGAGCGTCAGCGGCGTCACGATCGCAGCCCCGACGCCCTGAGCCGCACGGGCGGCGATCAGTTCTCCCATCCCTGGGGCGAGTGCGGCCGCTGCCGAGGCGCCGGTGAAGATCGCGAGACCCGTGACGAACAGTCTTCGACGGCCGAAGCGGTCGCCGAGAGACGCACCGAACATGAGCAGGACCGCGAAGGTGAGGGTGTAGGCGCTCACCGTCCATTCGAGATCTTCGAGGCCGCCGCCGAGGTCCTCACGGATGGAGGGGAGGGCGGTGGTGACGATCAGGTTGTCGAGCGCGGTGATGAATCCGGCCATGCTGGTGATGGCCACGGCCCAGAAGGCGCTGCCGCCCCGACTCGGTTGCTGGCGGTGCTGTTTCATGTCGATCCCTTGTCGGACGTACCTGGCGATTGATCAATGGAGGGGACGCCGGGGCGGGAGAGCGCGGCGTGCCATACCGGGCGCCGGTGTTCACGGGCCGGTGCGGATTCCTGGGAGAGGGATCCTCAAGGAAGGTGTGGGTAGAGCACGGAGACGCCCCCGGACAGTGCTGCCTGCGCCTGGCGGGCGGCGTTGTCGGCGAGGATCTCGTAGGCGCCGGAGGCGATGCCGTCGACGGCGATCCGGGCGATGTCGACCGGGTCGGACTTGGCCGCGTCGACCGCCCGGACCATGTCGGTGTCCATGTAGCCGACGTGCAGGCCGGCCACTCGGATGCCCTGGTCGGCGAGCTGCACGCGCAGAGCGTTGGTGAGCGACCACTCTGCGGACTTGGCGGCGCTGTAGGCACCGAGTTCAGGGAAGCTGACCCAGGACAGGCCGGACAGGATGTTCAGGATCGTTCCCCCGCCGTTCGCCGCGATCTGAGGTGCGAAGGCGCGGACTACCGACAGTGTGCCGAAGTAGTGGGTGTCCATCTCCAGATGTACGTCGTCCAGGTCGGCCGTGAGCAGATCGGCGCCGGTGGAGGACCCGGCGTTGTTGACCAGGACCGTCACATCGCCGGTGGCCGCTGCGGCGGCTGCGACGGAAGCAGGGTCGGTGATGTCGAGCGCGATCGGCTTGGCGCCGGGCAGGTCGACCTGGTCGGGGTTGCGGGCGCCGGCGTAGACGGTGGCGCCGCGGCTGAGCAGTTCAGCGGCGAGGGCTCGGCCGAAGCCCCGGTTGGCTCCGGTGACTAGGGCGGTGCTGGTGGAGAGATCCATGGAGAGCTCCTGGTGAAGTGGGGGTTGCCGGGCGGCCGCAAGACAGGCGGTCGGGCCGGGAGGGGGATCTGAGTCATCGGAGAGAAGAGGACTCGACTTCATTGAAGTATGACCGTAAGACTAAAGGAGGTGAGTCGATGATCGCAAGCGCACTGGGCGAGCGGCCTGCCGAAATGCGCGAGGGGTCTGCCGCACGCGTGAGGGGCCTGCCGCGTCCGGCAGGCCCCTCACGTCGTCAGCTCAATGCGGACTCAGAGCTTGACGATCACCCTTCCGGCGTTCTCGCCCCGCATCAGTGCTGTTCTACCAGGAGTACTTCGCGCTTCCTGGCGCTGTCGCGGAGCAGGAGATCGAGGAGGATGCGCGGTCCTGGGTCATCAGCGGCTTTTGCGGCCTGTCCGCGGATCGTCCCCTCCCGGCTGAGCTCGTCGGCATCGACCTCACCTCGCTCCCGCCTGACTTTTTCCGGGAGTTAATGCGGGGCACGATGTGTGTGCCAGGTACGGAGAGGTTCGGTACGAGGCGGGAACTGACGACGACGCATGTACGGGTGCGCGACAGCCGGCCGCAGCGGTGACTTGGGCCGGCCTGCACGCAGGCAGGGAGCATGGCGCACACTGCCCCGCACGGTCCCGAGCCGCGGATGTGGGTACCGGCCGACTCGCGGCCCGAGGCTCGTCGTTGTCGGCACCGCGCACCAAGCGTCAAGGGGACGGGCACGTGCCGGACGGCGCGCCGCCCGCAATCCTCCGGATCCCACGACCCGACACGACCCGACGCAGACGTCCCCGGACCCGGCAGCCGGCTCAGGGCCCGGACGCACTTACCCAGCGGTGATAGGCGTCCACGTCGACGTTGCTGCCGCACACGATGGTGACTACGTGTCGGCCGGCGAAGCGGTCACGGTCTTCGAGGATCGCCGCGATGCCGAGCGCGGCCGAGGGTTCGACGACGAGGCCGGCATGGTCGAAGAGCATCCGCATACCGGCGATGATCGACGCCTCCTGGACCAGGACGGCGTCGTCGGCGACAAGGAGTAGATCGTCCAGGACGGCCGGGATGGGACGCCGGCCTGCGACGCCGTCAGCAATGGTGTCGGTCGAGTCGGTGGTGATGACACGACGGCTGCGCCACGAGTGTGTCAGCGCCGGTGCGCCCAGCGGCTGGACGCAGATCACCTCGACTTCGGGTGCCAAGGACTTCATGACATGACCCACGCCGGTGGCCAGTGCCCCGCCGCCGAGGGCAATCAGGACGGTGTCGAACGACGGCGCGGTGTCCACCAGTTCCAGGCCGATGGTCGCCGCACCCTCGCAGGTCTCGATGTCCAGGCTGTCTTCGAGCAGTCGGATGCCGTCGTACCGCGCGATGGTTGCCGCCCGCTCGCGTGCCATCTCGTGGTCGCCGTCCACCAGTTCCAGCCTGGCGCCCAACGAGCGGATGCGATCGAGCTTGGCCGCAGTCGCAAAGCGGGATGCCACGACGGTCACGTCGAGCCCCCGGTCGCGACCGGACCAAGCGAGGGCTTGGCCGAGGTTGCCCGCGCTGGCGCACACCACGGCTCGTGGACCTTTGTCGGCGAGCAGGCAAGCGACGACCTCGGTGCCGCGGGCCTTGAAGCTGCGGACCGGGTTCGCCGTTTCGAGCTTGATGCTCACGGTGCACCCGAGGTCGGGTTCCATCGCCTCGCAGCGGTACAGCGGAGTGTCGAGAAAAATCGGGTCGATCACCCGGCGAGCAGCCCGGATCCGAGCAGTGTCGAGGCGCGTCTCCTGCACGACACAGAAGCGTAGCTCCGTCGGCGCTGTTGCATTGAGCAATCGTCAAGAACTGCGGCTCGGGTGACGGGTGATCAGGCAACGTGCAATCCCGTCGATTCCCGCACGGTGAAGTCTGCGCAGCCACGGGCCGCCCCGCAACGGAACTCGCCCCTCAGACGGGATTGCGGGCCGCCACCGCGACGGCCCACAACGACGTCGGGGTACATCAGGATCCGGCAGAGACCGCGGCGGCGTGGGCAGCCCGCAGTGAGGCCTTGTCGATCTTGCCGACCGCGTTCTTCGCGATCGCCTCCACCACGAAGAACGCGGTCGGGCGTTTGTAGCCGGTGAGGCTTCGTGTGCAGAGGTCGTTGAGCGCCGACGGATCGACGGTCGAACCCGGTCGAGGCTGGACGTAGGCGACGACCACCTCTCCCCACTTCTCG
Organism: Streptomyces sp. NPDC005485; assembly: GCF_040606085.1. Taxonomy (NCBI): domain Bacteria; kingdom Bacillati; phylum Actinomycetota; class Actinomycetes; order Kitasatosporales; family Streptomycetaceae; genus Streptomyces; species Streptomyces sp. NPDC005485. The sequence continues at coordinate 42,045 of NZ_JBEXDZ010000049.1, forward strand.
TCGGACACGCCGATCACGGCGGCCTCGAGCACCGACGAGTGGCCGGCGAGTACGTCTTCGATCTCCTTGGGGTAGATGTTCTCCCCGCCACGGATGATCATGTCCTTCGAGCGCCCGACCAGGCTCAGATAGCCCTCGGCGTCGAGATGGCCCACGTCGCCCGTGTGCAACCAGCCGTCGACGATGACCTTGGCCGTTTCGTCCGGGCGGCCGAGGTAGCCACGCATGACGTTGGGGCCCCTCACGACGACCTCACCGTCCATGCCCTGGGCCAGCTCCGTACCGTCGACGTCAAGGATCCGGATCTCCTGCCCGGGGAAAGGGAGTCCCACGGTTCCGGCGCGTCGAGGGCCGGCGACGGGGTTGATGGTGGAGCCGCAGGTCCCCTCGGAGAGTCCGTAACCTTCGATGAGCGGAAAGCCGTACCGGGCCTCGAACCGGGTCAGCAACTCGGCGGAGGCAGGTGCCGCGCCGCAGACTCCGAAGCGCAGGGACGAGGTGTCGGGCCGGACGTCGTCCGGGAGCGCCGCGAGCATGCTGTAGATCGTCGGGACGGCGCTGAAGAACGTCGGGCGCTCACGCTCGACGACGTCGAAGAAGGACTTCGGGTTGAACCTGTCGGCGATGACGACGCTCGCCATCGCGAGCAACGGCGTGAGGACGCTGACCACGATGCCGTTGACGTGGAAGAGCGGCAGGATCAGCAGGCACCGGTCGTCCGGTCCGACCTGGAGGGACTGACGCCCCATCTCCACCATGGCGTCGATGTTGGCGTGGTCGAGCATCACGCCCTTGGGTACCCCTGTGGTGCCGCTGGTGTAGATGAGGAGGGCCAGCGCGGACGGGTCCGCACCCGGCGGCTGATCCTCATCCGCGGGTTCCTCTTCGTACAGTTCGCCGACGGCGAGTGTGGCGAGACCGTCCCCGACACCGGTGCCGCCGTCCTCGACCACGAGCAGGCGTGCGCTGGAGTCGGCGATCTGGCGGGTGACCTCGACGTCGGTCATGCTCGGGTTGACCGGCGTGATGGTGGCGCCCAGCCGCCAGGCGGCGAACAGCAGGAGCACGAACTCGACGCGATTCGTCAGCTTGAGGGCCACGACGTCACCGGGACCGACCCCGAGGTCCCGGAGGTGAGAAGCCGCCGCTCGGACGCGACGCAGCAACTGAGCGTTGGTGAGGGTTTGGCGGCCGTCCGAGACCGCGGCCCCCTCTGGGTCGTAAGCCGCGCGGCGGTCGGGCAGAGAAGCGAAATTCATGGCGAGCGTACCTGTCTCGGTGTGATGCGATCCGGTCACGGAGCCGACGCGGCGGTTGCCGGGGCCAGCTGACGGCTGAGGAACTCGACCTGGTCGCGCACCAGTTCCTCGAAGGTCTCGCCGGTGTAGAAGTCGAAGTGGCCGGCTTCGTACCTTCTGATCTCTCCCTTGGGCGCGGTGCGCGCATACCGGAGGGTCTGGGCGGGAGGGGTGACGGAGTCGGTGTCGCTGACGCAGAAGAGGATCGGCATGGCGACCTTCTTGGCCGCACGCCCGGGCCGGTAGGCGGCGATGGTCGGGATGACCCTTGCCGCCACCTCGTTGCGGAACGTCGTCCCCGTGGGCTGGAGCGCCTGGTATCCGGGCAGGGCGTCGGGGGCGTTCATGAGGGCCGGCGAACCGGGGGCGCCGGCGATGGGCACCATCACGGGTGCCTTCCCGCGGATCCGTGTCGCCAGATCTCGGGCGAGCACTGGAGTGATCCTGAGCGAGGCGAGGGGGCCCAGTGCGAGTGCGGAGGCGAGACCGTCGGTGAACGGGCACTGGGCCACGGCCGCGCGCAGTTCGGGATGGCGTGAGGCGACGGTGATGGCGTGGCCGCCGCCGAAGGAGCTGCCCCAGACCGCGACACGGGAGCGGTCGACGTCGGGGCGGGCCTTGACGTAGGCGAGGGCGGCATCCCAGTCGGCGAGTTGACGCTTGATCGACAGGAGCTGGCGGGGGTGGCCGCCGCTGTCGCCGAAGTGCCGATAGGTGAAGGCCACGGCGGCGATTCCGGCCTGTGCGAAACGCTCCGCGAAGGCGTCCAGGCGCATTTCGCGGGTGGCGCCGAGGCCGTGGCCGAGGACGACGACGGGCGGGGAGGTGACGCCTGTGGGGAGGTAGAGCCAGCCGGCGCATCTGCTGTCGCCGGAGGGGAACGTGATGTCGTGGCGGGTGAAGGAGTGCGGGGTGGTCATCGTCGGCTCACCGTCCGTTCGCCGAGTGGCGCCCGGACACACTGCCCGAGGCGAGTGCCTGCGCGTAGGTGCCCGGCTTGTAGAGCGGGAGTTCGCCGGTGACGTCCGTCGTCGCCATGTAGTTGAGCATCAGTTCCTGGCCTTCCTTCGACATGGCCCGGGCGAAGAACTCGGCGCGTTCGACATGCAGGCCGTCCTCCAGCGACATGGATCCGCCGAAGTACACCGACCTCTTGGCGGCCGCGACTGAGCCCTTCGACCGCTTGCCGAAGTGCTCGGCCAGTTCGACCGCCTCCGCGACCACCTTGTCCTGCGCGACGACCTTGTCCACCGCCCCGTTGGCGAGGGCCTCCGCGGGCGTGAACGGCTTGCCCTCGAGAATCGCGGCCAGAGACCGGTGGGTGCCGATCAGACGGGTCAGCCGTTGGGTGCCGCCCCCGCCCGGGATGATGCCGAGCAGGATCTCCGGCTGGCCGATGAAACAGTCCGTGTCGGCCATGACCCGCAGGTCGCAAGCCCAGGCGAACTCCGCGCCGAGGCCCAGGGCGGAGCCGTTGAGTGCGGCGACGAAGAGGACACCGCTGCTGTTCATCCGGAGGAAGGTCCTGTGCAGGCGCTCCAGTTGGAGGGCTCCCCGCATCGGGGTCCTGCGCATCACGGACCGGAGGAGACGTGAGCGGTCCACGCGCTTGGCCATGCGTACGACGGCGGCGGCACCGCGCCGGCCGACCGTGGGGCTCGCGGCGCCCCCTTCCTGAAGCCACTGGACGGCGGCGTGACTGACGAACCGCTCCGGATGCGCGCCGGTGAAGACGACGGCACGGATGCCCGGATCGCGTTCGACCCGGTTCACCAGCCTGTCCAGCTGATTGGCGATGTCGAGTCCGAATACCTGGTGCGGGCCACCGTCGACCCGGACGACCAGGACGGCTCCCCGGTCCTCGATCTCCAGTTGGCCCTTGTCTTTGTACGGCATGAATTCTGCTCCCGTGCTGAGTCCATGAGGGTGAAAAATGCGTCGGGACATTCGCGGACGCGTTCCCGGCGAGGGGGATCGGGCGGTCCCAGCGGGCCGTGTCCGCACCGGCGGCAGCGTCTGGGACAGTGCGTGATGACGTGTCCAGGGGTGCGCGCCTGTATACGGGTCGGCATGTCGCGTGTGATGTGTACTATTGCCCTGAAGAATCAGATAACCAAGTTATTTCAGGCGTGTCAATGGTGGAGGCGTGCGAGACATGGCAGGGCGGGCGAGGCTCGATGACGCACCGGAGCGGCTTGTGCAGGCGGCCATCGGTCTGCTGGCCGAGCAGGGACCTTCGGCTGTCAAGGCGCGTGCGGTGGCTTCCGCGAGCGGACTGTCGACGATGGTGGTCTACAGCCACTTCGGTGGGATCCCTGAACTCATGGGCGCCGTTGTCGACCATGGGTTCAAGGAACTCGGCAGAGCGTTTGTCCGGGTGCCGGTGACGGAGGACCCGATTGCGGATCTCTTTGTCATGGCCTTGTCCTGTCGTCGGCTGGCTCGCGAGAACCCTCACCTCTACGACCTGATGTTCGGGCTGTCCACTCGTGCGACGTACCGGCCCCTGTCGGATGCGGACCTTCGCCTGAGTGGGCGCTCGCCGGCTTTTCGGGACGCCTACGCTCACGTCACCGCTGCGTGCGAACGGCTTGTGGACTCCGGCCGGGTCGAGCGGCAGGAACCCGAGGTCGTGGCCGCGCAGTTGTGGAGCCTGGTCCACGGTTACATCACCCTTGAGTTGGCCGATCACTTCGTCGAGTTCGAGGACGCGGTGGTGCAGGTCCTGCAGCCGCTGGGCGTGAACTTCTCCGTCGGCCTGGGCGACTCGCGGGAACGTGCCGAGGCCTCGCACCAGGCCGGCGCGCTCCTCTACGACTCGCTCGTTGAAGGTCGTTGAAGGCGTTGAAGCTCGATTGAGGCCAGGGTGTTCGGGTGGTGCCGTGTGTGGCTACGGCTTGGTCTCCGCAGCGCGGGCATCGCTGCCCGGTATGAGCTGGTCATGCCTCCCCAGCGCCGCGACCTCCCGTTCGAGGGAGGGAACCGACCGGGCCGCGAAGCGCCTCGCCCAGGGCCACGCCAGCGGCGAGTTCAGCGCCGCCTTCGCCCAGTTGGCCACGACGACCGCGCGCGGGACGTACACACGGCTGCGTCGGCGCACGAGCCCGTCGACGATCGCGGCAGCCGCCCGGTCGGCGCTCGTGGTGACGTTGCCCGGGTAGGGCAGCCGTTGGCGCAGGCTCTGGAACGACGGGAGGTCCACTTCGGCGCCGCGGACGAGGTCCGTGTCGATCCAGGAGGGGTGCACAAGGCCGACCGTGACCCCTAGGTGTGCCACCTCCTGGCGGTAGGTGAGGGCGAGGAGTTCAGCCGCGGCCTTGCTCGCGCCGTAGGAGGCCATCGCGGCGAGCGGCATGAAGGACAGTGCGGATGCCACGACCAGCACGTGGCCGCGGCTGCGCTCCAGGTGCGGCGTCGCGTACTTGAGGGTGCGGAAGACGCCGTTCAGATTGATGTCCAGGACCCGCTCGAACGACGCCTCGTCCGTCTGTCGCACCGTTCCGTACGCCACCACGCCGGCGTTGGCGACCACGAGGTCGATGCCGCCCATGACCTCCGCTGCCTCGTCGATCGCCGACCGTAGAGCGGCGCCGTCGCGTACGTCGGCCTCCCGCCAGGATGCGGTCGGGCCCAGGTCGTCAGCGAGGGCGCGCAACCGATCGGGCTCCAGGCCGATCACGGTCACTCGTGCCCCTCGGGCGGCGGCGAGGCGGGCCACTTTCTCGCCGATGCCGCGTGCCGCTCCGGTGACAACCAGTTTTCTGCCCAGCAAGTCACGTTTCATGGCGGCAACATAACTTCGTTATTGATGGAGCGCAAGACGTCGTTCGCATCGGCGCCGTGCTGACCTGCTGGGTCTCCTGACCGGACGAACCTATGCTGGCTGTCATGAGGCGGACATCCTTTGCGCAGTGGCCCTGCTCGATCGCCCGGACCATGGACCTGCTGGGGGACTGGTGGACGCCCCTGGTGCTGCGGGAGGCGTTCTACGGGATCGGGCGGTTCGACGCCTTCCAGGATTCGCTGGGGATCGCCCGCAACACGCTCACCGACCGGCTGCGCCGCCTGGTGGAGGAGGGGCTGCTGGAGAAGCGGCCCTACCAGACGGAGCCCGTTCGTTACGACTACGTGCTCACCGAGAAGGGCCGCGACTTCTACGGCGTGCTGCTGGTGATGAACCGGTGGGGGGACCGTTGGCTGGCCGGCGAGGCGGGCCCGCCGGTGGCCATGCATCACGATGCGTGCGGGCAGGAGACGCACGCCGAGGTGGTGTGCGCGGCCTGCGGAGATCCGATGACGGCGGACAACACTCACCCCCGGATGGGGCCCGGCTACCCGCCGCATCTGGCCGAGCGGCCGGATGTGCGGGAGCGTTTCGCGGGCTGACTTGTCATGGCGCGGAGCGGGCGCCTCCCCTTGACAAGTAAGTCTATCTACGCAACTTTGCTGGTCAGTTACTTACCTGAGAGTTGTCGGTGACGGGAGGCCGCGGAGTCATGGAGTGGACGGGTGCGCGCTATGCGGACAAGCCGACAGCGGAGGTCCATACCTGGATCGCCGCCCCGCCGACACGGGTGTGGTCGCTGGTGTGCGACATCGAGCTGATGCCGCGGAACAGCTCCGAGCTGCAGTCGGTGCAATGGCTGGACGGCCGGAGCGGCCCCGCGCTGGGAGCCCGATTCATCGGCCGGAGCAAGCACGAGGCGCTGGGGGACTGGACCACCACCTCCCACATCGTCGAGTACGAGCCGCCCGGAGTGCTCGCCTGGGCGGTCGAGGATCCCCAACACCCCACCGCGCTATGGGGGTTCACGCTGGAGCCGGAGAACGGCGGCACTCTGCTGCGGGAATGGATGCAGATGGGTCCCGCCCGCTCGGGCCTCTCCTTCGCCATCGATCGCATGCCGGAGAAGGAGCAGAAGATCGTCTTCGTGCGTATGCGGGAGTTCGAAGTCAACATGGCCTTCACCATCGAAGAGATCAAGAAGCTGGCCGAGAGCAGCGCCCAGGCCTCGGACAAGGCGGGCCTGTGATGCGTACCTCCACCACGATCGAAGCGTCCGGGGGCGACTGGCGGGAGATCGTCGACTACGTCACCGAAGCCGAGAAGCTCGGTCTGGACATCTGCTGGGTGGCCGAGGCGTGGGGCTCGGAGGCACCCTCGCCGTTGGGCTACCTCGCCGCCAAGACCGAACGCCTGCTTCTCGGTTCGGGCATCATCCAACTCGGCACCCGCACCCCGATGGCCATCGCCCGCGCCGCGATCACGTTGTCGCAGATCTCCCAGGGGCGCTTCCTCCTCGGACTCGGCCCCTCGGGACCGCAGGTGGTCGAAGGACTCCACGGCGTGCCCTTCGACCGGCCGCTTTCCCGGATGCGCGAGACCGTCGAGATCGTGCGGCAGGCCGCCTCGGGCGACAAGATCTCCTACGGCGGGCGCGAATTCCGGATCCCGCTGCCGGGCGAGGCGAAACCCATGCGTCTGTCGATGCGAGCCGAGCACGACATCCCGGTCTACCTCGCGACGCTCTCGCCGAAGATGCTGCACCTGACCGGTGAGATCGCGGACGGCTGGCTGGGTACCAGCTTCGTACCCGAGGGCGCCAAGGCGGCGTACTTCGACCACTTGGACGAGGGACTGACCGCAGCCGGTCGAAGCCGCTCGGACCTCGACATCTGCCAGGGTGCCGAGGTCGCCTTCGCGGATGACGAGGACACGCTTCGCGTGATGGTGGCCGGACGCAAGAAGGAGCTGGCCTTCAGCCTCGGCGGCATGGGATCCGCGACCACGAACTTCTACAACAACGCCTACAGCCGCCAGGGCTGGGCCGAGGTCGCGGCCGACGTCCGCAGCCGCTGGCAGGCCGGGGACCGGGACGGCGCGGCCGCCCTCGTCACCGACGAGATGGTGCTGGCGACCACGCTCATCGGGACCGAGAACATGGTGCGCGAGCGACTGCGCGTATGGCGCGACGCAGGTGTCGACACCGTCCGCTTCTACCCCGCCGGCGACACCCTCGAAGCCCGGCTCGCCACCCTGGGCCGGGCCATCGAGCTGGTCCGGGACATCGAGGCCGGGGCGGCACGGTAGGCGCGGATCACGCCGCCGAGGAGGACCGCTATGCGTCGGCGCTGTCCGGGAGGCCCTGGTTCAGGTCAACCGTGGCGCTGACGCCTTCGGCCGCCAGGCCGGACATCAGCAAGGAGATCGCCCGGAACGTCCTGGTCAGGGCGGACTCCCGGTCCGTCGCGGCGGCGATGATCTGGTTGCCCTCGCACAGACCGGCCAGCAGCAGGCGTGCGGTGGTGGCGACGGGTACGTCCGGCTTCAGATCGCCGCGTTCGGCCAGAGCGGTCAGCAGTCGTTCGATCGGCGGCTGGGCGACGGCGTCGTTGATCTGCCGGTACCGCTCTCCCAGGACCGAGGGCGCCTGGGCCATCAGCTCACGGTGCAGAGGGTCGTCGATGGTCCGCCGCAGGAAGACGTACGCCAGGTTGGACACGGCGGTCATCGCGGAACCGTCCGGCATGGCGCGGACCGCCTCCGACGTCTCGTCGCTCAGGGCCCCGACCTGCTCAAGCAGCTCCGTGTACAGCTCGGCGAACATCGCCTTCTTGTCCGGGAAGTGGTGGTAGAAGGTGCCCTTGCTCACCAGCGCGGCCCCGGTGACGGCCTCGACCGACGTGTCGGCGAATCCATTGTCGACGAACAGCTTGCGGGCGGCCGTCACCAGGTCCGCCCGGGTCTGCTCCGCGTACATCTGCCGTCGGTTTGGCCCTCTCATGCCCACCATCGTATATTCGATGACCTGAGGTCAGTGAATGACTCTCGGTCAGTCGATGGCGGTCAGGACGACGTCCTCCGGAAGGTTGGCGGAGCCGTGGAAAAGCGCAGGATCGTGGTGCTGGGCGCAACCGGATACACCGGGCAACGGGTGCTCCGGGAGCTGCTGGCCAGAGGTGAGAAGCCGACCCTGGTCGGGCGCAGCCGAGCCAGGATGCTGACCCTGGCCGAGCGCTTCGGGGCGGACCTGGCCGTGGCCGAGGTCGACGTCACCTCGACAACGGAACTCGCGCGCCTCCTGGAGCCCAATGACGTGGTCGTCTCCACGATCGGGCCGTTCATGCAGCTCGGGATGGCCACGGTCACGGCAGCCGCGCGAGCCGGTGCGCACTACTTCGACTCCACGGGGGAGGGGACCTTCGCCCGCCGCGTCCTCCTGGAGCTGGACTCCGTCGCGGCGGACCGGGGAGCGGCCCTCGTGCCCGCGTTCGGCTACGACTACGTGCCGGGCAACCTCGCCGGCGCGCTCGCCCTGACGCGGGCGGGCGAGCGGGCCCGCCACGTGGAGACCGGCTACTTCATCACCCGTCCCGGGCGCGGGGACGACCTGCGCTACCGCAGCACTCTGCGCGACGCCTTCACCCTCACCACGGGGGGCACGCGACAGACGCTGGTCGGCGCGGCGGCCGAGGACGGGTTCGCCTATCGCAGCCCGCGCCCCGGCATGTCCGCCCGCGTGGTCGACGAGCGCCCCGCCAAACGAGTGCGTACCTTCCACTACGGCGGTGTGAAGCGCGTCGCCATGACCGTCCCGGGTACGGAGCATCTCGGACTGCCGGAGATCTTCCCGCAGTTGGAGAGTGTCGAGGTGGGGCTGGGCTGGTTCGGCCGATGGACGCGACCGGTACGGATCGCCGCCACGCTCCAGGCGCCGCTGCTGCGTTCGCCGAAGGTCCGGGCAGCGCTGGCGCGGTGGTCCGAGCGGCTCCCGGCATCGGACCGCGAACCGGACCCCGACGGCCGTTCCCTGGTGATCGCCGTCGCCCGCGACAGCGACGGCAGGCCCCTGGCGACGACGGCCCTGACCGGTCCGGATCCGTACGAGATGACGGGATCCCTCCTGGCCTGGGGCGCCGTCCACGCGGCGGCGCCGGATGCGGTCCTCAAGCCCGGCGCGCACGGCCCGGTCGCGGCCTTCGGGCTCGACACCCTCAGGCTCGGTGCCATGGAGGCCGGGGTGCACGAGGTCGACGCTGCGTCGGCCCGCCGCTGATGACTGCCGTACGGGCATAGATCACGCCATTGGGACGCTGAAGCGGAGGCCCCGGGTGACTGCCGCCGAGGCGGTCGACCGTGCGGTCGCCTCCCTCGCCTGCAGCGGTCGCTTGCGGCGGGCGGTAGCGCAAGCCACCGTTGTTGAGTTGATGACAGGTTGTTCGATCGGGAGCGAGCCGCCCCTCGCGGGGGGACCGGTCGCCCCAGCGGAAAGGAACCGTCCATGGACGAGCAGGGTGAGCGCTTCGACGTCGTCGTACTCGGCGCGGGCCCCGGCGGATATGTTGCCGCCATCCGGGCCGCCCAGCTGGGCAAGCGTGTCGCGGTGGTCGAGGAGAAGTACTGGGGCGGTGTCTGTCTGAACGTGGGCTGCATCCCCACCAAGGCCCTGCTGCGCAATGCCGAACTGGCACACATCTTCACGCGCGAGGCGAAGACCTTCGGCATCAAGGTCGACGGCGAGGTCTCCTTCGACTACGGCGAGGCGTTCCGCCGCAGTCGCAAGGTCGCGGACGGCAGGGTCAAGGGCGTCCACTACCTGATGAAGAAGAACAAGATCACGGAAATCAGCGGTCGCGGCACGTTCCTCGACCCGCACACGATCCAGGTGGCCGACTACGACGGCAACACCCGGGCCATCGGCTTCGACCAGTGCATCATCGCCACCGGCGCGACTCCCAAGCTGCTGCCCGGCACCCGCCGCACCTCCCGGGTGGTGACGTTCGAGGAGCAGATCCTCGCCGAGGACCTTCCGCAGTCCATTGTCATCGCGGGCGCCGGCGCGATCGGCATCGAGTTCGCGTACGTCCTGCACAACTACGGTGTGAAGGTCACGATCGTCGAGTTCCTGGACCGGGTCGCCCCGCTGGAGGACGCCGAGGTCTCCGCCGAACTGGCCAAGCAGTACCGGAAGTCGGGCATCGATGTGCTCACCTCCACCCGCGTCGAGTCGATCGACGAGTCGGGCGCACAGGTCCGCGTCACGGTCACCGGCAAGGACGGCGCCCAGCAGGTCCTGGAGGCCGACAAGGTCCTGCAGGCCATCGGCTTCGCGCCGAACGTGACCGGCTACGGCCTGGAGAACACGGGCGTCAAGGTCACCGAGCGCGGCGCGATCGACGTCGACGGCCGCTGCCGTACCTCCGTCCCGCACATCTACGCCATCGGTGACGTCACCGCGAAGCTGATGCTCGCGCATGCCGCCGAGGCGATGGGCGTCATCGCCGCCGAGACGCTCGCGGGCGCGGAGACCATGGAGCTGGACTATGTGATGATCCCGCGGTCCACCTTCTGCCAGCCCCAGATCGCCAGCTTCGGCTACACCGAGGAGCAGGCGAGGGCGAAGGGATTCGACGTCAAGGTCGCCAAGTTCCCGTTCACCGCCAACGCCAAGGCCCACGGCCTGGGCGATGCGACCGGTTTCGTGAAACTGATCAGCGATGCCACGCACGGAGAGCTGATCGGCGGGCACCTCATCGGCCCCGACGTCACCGAACTGCTGCCGGAGCTGACACTGGCCCAGCAGTGGGACCTCACCGTCCACGAGGTCGCCCGCAACGTCCACGCCCACCCCACCCTGGGAGAAGCGGTCAAGGAAGCGGTCCACGGCCTCGCGGGCCACATGATCAACATGTAGCGAACGGCGCCGGGCCCCTTGGCACTCGGATCGGTCTCGTGACCTTTGCCTGCCAAGGGGCCCGGACATCGCCGCGAAGCGTTCCGGCCGCACTCCGACATCCAGGATGGTCCGCACCGCATGGCGACTCTCCCAGGCCAACGATGCACGGGGGAAGTGGCCGACGCGACGGCGGGTTACGTGGCTCAGGCCGTGGGTACGGCAGGCTGGTTGACGAGGGAGGCGTCACCGCCCTGAACGTTGTTTCGGGCGGCGGCGGTCGCCTCGTGGGCACTCCGAGGGGGATTCCACTGACCTCGGACAGGCGCGCGAACTGCTCAGGAGTGAGCTGCACGTCCAGGGCGCCCAGATGGTCGTCGAGCTGGGAGAGGTTGCGCGGGCCGATGATCGGGACGAATGAGGTGGCCGCCTGGGCGGCACGTTCACGGAGCCGGGCGACCGACACCTGGGCGGGCGTCGCGCCGGCTTCCTCGGCGACAGCCACGACGGAGTCGACGACTGCGGTCTTCTGTTCGGTGCTCTCGGTGTGCATGAGAGTCTTGAAATCGGTCAGCCGCCCTTCCGGGCCGCGGCGGAACTTGCCGGTGAGCAGCCCCCCGCCGAGCGGGGACCACAGCGCGGCGCCCAGGCCCGGGCTCGCGGCCATCGGCAGCAGTTCAAGGTCGGCGGTCCTCTCGACGAGGCTGTACTCGATCTGGATGCCCGAGACCGGTGCCCAGTTCTTCAGATCCGCGAGGGTGGCGGCGCGGGAGACGCGCCATGCGGGGAAGTTGGACAGGGCGGCATGGAGGATCTTGCCGGAGCTGACCAAGTCGTTCAGTCCGCGCAGGATTTCCTCCATGGGTGTGAGGTCATCGGGGAAGTGGACCCACGGAGCTGTTCACGGCCCAGGGGATCAATGCGACCGGGATGGATCAGTTGTCGACCGCCGCGGACGTGTCGAAGCGCACGCTCTACGTGCACTTCCCCAGCAAGGACGAGCTCATCGGGGCGTACCTGAAGTCACTGATGGACGATCTGCTGCCTGTCCCTCAGTCGCCTGACGATTCGACATCGAGCCCGCGGGACCGGCTCCTCGCCGTCTTCGACTGGGCGCGCCCGGAAACCATCGATCCGTTCCGAGGGTGTCCGTTTCTGAACGTCAGCGTCGAAGTGCCCGACCCGGGGCACCCGCCCATCAACTGCCCACGGCGTACAAGAGGGAGTCCGCCAGTCGGCTTGCGGACATCGCGCGGGACGGCGGGGCCGCCGATCCGGAAAGTCCTCGGCGAGCAACTGGCGCTGCTCTTCGTCGGCGCGGCGGCACGCGGCACCGGGGTCAACAGCACGCACACCGCCGGGTGCGCGCGATCCATCGCCGAGGTGCTGGTCGATGCCGCCCTCGTTGCGCGCCCTGGCCAACTCTCAAGGTGAGTCTTCGTACAGGGTGGCAATCGCGACGGCGCGATTGCGCAGTGAGGTGCGCAACGACTCCGGGTCCAAAGCCTCCGCGTCCGTGCCGAGTTGCCACAGCGCCCACTCGGCGTGTCGTAAGTCCTGGAACGTCACCTCCAGCCGCAGTCGGCCGTCTGCGTCGGGTGCTGCTGCGCGGACGGCCACTGCGGTGCTCAGCAGGTCTTCGCGGCGCTCCGGGTTCACCCGTATCAGCACAGAGATATGGTCGCTGGAAAGGAATTGCGCGCAGCGTTCCCGCCAGAGCAGGTCCAGATCGACTCGGTTCGGTCGCTGTGCCGGCTCGGGGAGTTCCTCGGCGGCCACCACACGTGACAGTCGATAGGTGCGGTCCGCGCCGGATCTCGTGGCCAGCAGGTAGCCCCGGTCGCGTACGGTGACCAGGCCGATCGGGTCCACCGTGCGCCACTGTGGTGTCTGGTCCGTGGCCGCGTAATGGATACGGAGTTTGCGCCCGGCCAGCACCGCGCGCCGGATCTCGATCATTGTCGTGCCGGGCACCTCCTCAGTCGCGGGCCGGCGTGAAAGCAGGTCGGTCTCCGGTTCGACGAGAAAACGCTGGGCCGCGTCGCTCGCGGTGGCCCGATTGCTTTCCGGCAGCGCGTCAACCACCTTGCGCATGGCCGAAGCGAGCGCCGAGCCGAGGCCGAACACCCGCTCGCCGTGCCCCGATCCGGCGGTCAGCAAGGCAAGGGCCTCGTCATGGTTCAGTCCGGTGAGCTCGGTCCTGAAACCGGGCAACAACGCGAACCCGCCGTGCCGGCCGCGTTCGGCATAGACCGGGACGCCGGCTGCGGACAGCGCCTCGATGTCGCGCAGCACGGTACGGGTGGATACCTCCAGCTCGCGGGCCAGCGTGTCGGCAGTCAGCCGACCGCGCTGACGCAGCAGCAGCACCAGCGAGACCAACCGATCGGCGCGCATGCGAAAACCCTATCGAATACATGACCAAGGGTGTCGTGATTTGTTGGAAGGCTCGTGAGCACCGACGTCAACACGATGGCGGTTGTCGCGCCGATGCGCGTACGCACTCCCAATGAATCCAATGGAGCTGATGTGGCAGTGGAACGAACGGCAGTCAACCCGGTGACGTGGTCGGTGGAGATGGGCTTCAACCAGGGTGAGATCGTCTCCGGGCACACCCGGACCCTGTACTGCTCCGGTCAGACCGCGATGAGCGCCGACGGCAAGCCACAGCACGACGGTGACATGGCCGCACAGTTGGCGCTGAGCCTCGACAACCTGGAGGCTGTGCTCGGTGCGGCCGGCATGTCCCTCGCCAACCTCGTCCGGCTCAACGTCTACACCACCGACGTCGATCTGCTGTTCCCGCACTATGGCGTGCTGGCGTCGCGGTTGGGCGCCGCCGGGGTGGCACCGACCACCACGATGCTCGGGGTGACACGGCTGGCCATCCCCGGCCAGATGATCGAGATCGAGGGGACCGCCGTCGAGTGATGCGACCTCTCGCCCACGGCGTGACACCGCCTCATCGGCCCACCGGGCTCATCCCGTGGACAGGGTCCGGGCCCTGCGGTATTCGCCGCGTGCGAGCAGGGAGAACGTCACCGTGGCGAGCAGTGCCACGGCGACGATCGCCCACTCCAGCGCGCCACTGTGCTGGTCGGGGTCGACTCCGAAGACTTCCTCGATCCAGTCGGGCCAGATGAGAGTCACCAGGAAGAGCAGCCCGCACACAGCGGCGGCCACTGCCTCGATCCGACCCCGCAAACGCATGTTTCGTGTCATCGCCGTCACCTTCGATGAGTGCCGAGTCGAGGATGGGTTCAGACCGTCGACAGGTCGATCCGGAACATGCCGCGGCCGTGCGTGGCGCTGATCAGCGTCTCGTCCATCCAGAACAGCTGGTCGACAGAGCAGTTGGTCGGGCCTTCGTTGGTCGCCGACCAGGTCACCCCGCCGTCGTCACTGGCGAAGAGCCCGACCTCCGTACCGCAGTAGAGCAATTCGGTACGGCGAGGATGGATGGCGACCGCCCGGATCGGCACGTCCGGCAGCGTCTGCGCGAGCTGCGTCCACCGGGCGCCGCCGTCATGGGTCACCCAGAGGTTGTCCGCCTCGAACCCGCCGAAGGCTACGAAGACGGTGTCCGGGGCCGCCGGATCGACGGTGATGGAGGTGCAGTAGCGACTCGGCCGCAACGGACTGGGCCCGGTCACCCCGACACGCTCCCAAGTTGGAGTCGCCGCCGTGCCGTTGGCGGTGCGGAACAGCATGCCGTTGACGTGCCCTACCCAGATCAGGTCCGAGTTGCCGTGTGCCACCGTCAGCGCGCTGATGTTCGCACCGGCGCTGGGTTTGACGGACCGCCAAGTAGGCCCGGACGTGGGCGTGTTGGTCTCTTTGGCGTTGTTCGTCCGCCATAGCGACAGGCCGCCGGCGAGCAACCTGTCGGAGTTGTTGGGATCCAGCGTGAACGGGGCGATGAAGAGCGCCTTGTTGTTCTTCGCGTCCGGAATGAGGAAGGGTACCGGCTTCCAGTCCCAGTCCCTGATGTCGTCGTTCCAGAACTGGCCGCTGATGTAGCGGTCGCCACCGGTGTCGTCGCTGGTGCCGCCGTCGATGTTGCGGTGGATGTTCAGGAAGACGTACTCGCCGTAGAACACCTCGGGATCGTCCGGGTCAGCCGCGCACCAGCCACCGTCACCGCCGAAGATCTGCTGCCAGCCATCGGTGCCCTGCGCGGGGTCGAAGCAGATGGTGCCGTTGTCCTGGGCACCCCCGATGATCTTTCCGCTGAGCCGGTTGCCGGCTCCGGAGTAGAACTGGGTGACGCCGTAGTTGTTGTCCAACTCGGTCCAGCCATGGACGAACGGTGCCTCCGGCTCAGTACCGGTCTGCGCCAAGTCGTCCGCCTTGAACACTCCGCCGTCGTTGCCGAAGAAGACCGTCCGGTTGGTGGTCCCGTCGTGGGAAGGGTGCGAGACGATGGCGTGGTGGTCGGCGTGCACCGACTGCCCGTCCCACCAGGTGCTGATCTCGGTGATGTGGTCACCGCCGTCCGTGCTGCGCCACAGATCGACGCCGCCGAGCACGACGAGTTTCTCGTTCGTCGGGTCGCCGGCCCACACCGCGTTGCCGTACCAGCCCTGGTCGCCCAGGTAGTCGGCCACATGGCCGCTGAGGTCGAGGGTCTTGCGTGACTGGTAGGTCAAGCCGCCGTCCGTCGAGCGCCAGATACGGCCGCTGGTCATCTGGACCGAGGCGTAAACGATGCGGGGGTCCTTGGCCGCGTAGGCGAGCTCCACCCGGCCCGACCACGGGCCGTGCGTCGCCGCCTGCCAGGTCTGTCCGCCGTCGGTGC
>NZ_JBEXDZ010000050.1:0-57618 GCF_040606085.1 Streptomyces sp. NPDC005485
CGGCGACCACGTCCGCCTCCTCGTCCGCGAGCGGGCCCGCGAGCCCGAGCGTGCCGAGCCCGTCCGTCCCGGCCCCCACGCCGTCCGCCTCGGCGGCACCCTGTGCCGCCGGGCACACGGAGGTCACCGTCTCCCCCGGCGACGCCGTCGAACAGCGGCTGTGCGCCCGGCCGGGGACAGTGGTGACCCTCGTCCTGCGACCCCGCATCGACGACAAGCGGTGGACGGCCGTGCACAGCTCCGCCCCGGTGTTCGTCCTGCCCTCCGGATGGCGGGTCGGCCCGGACGGCACCGCCCGCGCCGAAGTGCGGTGCGCGGGCACCCGGGCCGGTGCGGCCAAGGTCACCGCCATGGCGAAGGCGCCGGACGTGGCAGGCGCGGCGCGCGTCGCCTTCACCCTCGACGTGACCGTGGTCCCGCACCCGAAGGAAGGCTGAGCCCCGCCCCCTCCACGGGCGCGGGTCCAGTCGCGGGGAGAAGGCCTGGCGGCCTCCCGGTGGGCCCACGTACGGTGTGATCATCCGCACTCCTGACGTCAAAGGTGGTCATTCATGGCCTTGTTCGACCTGCCGCTCGACGAACTCCGCAGCTACCGCAGCGCGTCCACCGAGCCGGAGGACTTCGACTCCTTCTGGGCGAAGACCTTGCAGGAGACCCGCGAGCACGAACTGGACGCCCGCTTCGAACCGGTCGAGACGCACCTGAAGACAGTCAAGGTGTTCGACGTGACCTTCGCGGGCTTCGGCGGGCACCCGGTCAAGGGCTGGCTGACGCTCCCGGCCTGGGCGAACGCGCCGCTGCCCGCGGTCGTCGAGTTCCTCGGCTACGGCGGCGGCCGCGGCCTTCCCCACACCCATCTGCTGTGGGCGGCGGCGGGCTTCGCGCACTTCGTGATGGACACCCGCGGCCAGGGCAGCGCCTGGGGCGGTGGCGGCGACACCGCGGACCCGGTCGGCGGCGCCCCCGCCTACCCCGGATTCATGACGCGCGGCATCGACGCCCCCGAGAACTACTACTACCGACGGGTGTACACCGACGCCGTACGCGCCGTGGAGGCGGCCCGTTCGCACCCGTTGACCGACGCGGCACGCACCGCGGTTGTCGGCGCCAGCCAGGGCGGGGGCATCTCGATCGCGGTCGGCGGTCTGGTCCCCGACCTGGCCGCGGTCGCGCCGGACGTGCCGTTCCTGTGCGACTTCCCGCGCGCGACGACGATCACCGACCGCGACCCCTACCGGGAGATCGGCAACTACCTCAAGACCCACCGCGGCCGCACCGAGCGCGTCCTGCGCACGCTGTCCTACTTCGACGCCGTGCACTTCGCGTCGCGCGGCCGGGCGCCCGCGCTGTTCTCGGTTGCCCTGGAGGACGTGACCTGCCCGCCGTCGACGGTCTTCGCGGCCTTCAACAACTGGGCCGACGACAACAAGACGATCGAGGTGTACGACTTCAACGACCACGAGGGCGGTGGTCCCTTCCAGGAGGCGGCGAAGCTGCGCTGGCTCCCCCGGCACCTCTGACCCGCGACCTGCGAGGAGCGAGCGTCATGGAATCGGCTGGAGCGGCACACCGCTTCGTCCGCGTGTGGGAACGAGCCTGGGCCGCCCACGACGTGGACGCGATCCTGGAGCTGTACGCCCCGCAGTGCGTGCACCGCTCGATGCCGTTCCGCGAGCCGCACGTAGGCCGCGACGAACTCGCGGCCTACGTGCGCTGGTCGTTCGCGTCCGAGCGCACGGTCGACGTCCGGTTCTCCGAGCCCGTCGTCGGCCGGGACGGGCTCGCGGTCGCCGAGTTCCGCGTCCTCGCCGAGGAGGACGGGGAACCCGTGACGCTCGCGGGCTGCGTCTTCGTGCGCTTCGACGCGGCCGGGCAGGCGGTGGAGACCCGCGACTACTGGCACACCGCCGCAGGCCACCAGGAACCCGCCGGCCCCCTGTTCCTCACCTAGACAGGTGCCTCACCCCGCCGTCCCGCGCGGTGCGACCGTGGCGAGGACGGTGGGCAGGGGGTACCAGTCCGCGGAGACCACGCTGGCGTGCCGTGTGGCCAGCAGGGTGACCCGCTCCAACGCCTGGGCCTGGGTGGGATTGGTGCCGTCGATGGTCGGTGGGACGTTGTGGGCGTCGGTCATGACGACCAGGTAGTGGCGGTCGTCGTACCAGGCGGTGTCGATGGTGCCGTTCGCGTAGGTGGCGGCGTCGCCGTCGAAGAACACGAACCAGGGGCGGATCGTCGTGTCGGTGTAGCGGGTGCGCGGGTCGCCGGCGGCCGCGCCGT
This sequence comes from Streptomyces sp. NPDC005485, assembly GCF_040606085.1. Taxonomy (NCBI): domain Bacteria; kingdom Bacillati; phylum Actinomycetota; class Actinomycetes; order Kitasatosporales; family Streptomycetaceae; genus Streptomyces; species Streptomyces sp. NPDC005485. The sequence goes on from NZ_JBEXDZ010000050.1 coordinate 2,281, forward strand.
GCACGGCGGGGAAGGCGGCCGCCTCGCGCAGCCGGCCGGCGGAGGCGAGGTCGCGCAGATGGGTGGCGTACTCGCGGTCGGTCCACAGCGTGTCGAGGGGGTTGCCCTCCTCGACGGTGCCGGGGATCAGCTCGACGACGAACTTGCCCGCCAGGGCGGAGCGGGCGGGCCAGCCGTCGGCGCGGACGGCCGAGTCGAGGTCGGTATGGGAGCCGACGACGTCGGCGGGACGCAGCAGGGCGTCGCCGAGCTTGGCGGAGAGCAGCGCGTCCAACTGGGCCGGGCCGCGGCCGTTGTTGGACTGGAAGCCGTCCTTCATCTCGATCTTCAGCTGGATCGGGCGGTGACCCGGGTGCGCGTCGTGCCAGGCCTTGATGTCGGCGAGGCAGCCGCCGAGGTCGCGGTTGCGCGACTTGGTGCGCAGCTCCACGGCGCTCGCGGCGTTCTCGCAGTTGTTGTCGTTGCCGAGCGGGTTGCTGTGCGAGACGCGCCAGGAGGAGCCGAACACGTTGGTCCACACGTCGAGTTCGAGCATCCCGGCGCCGGAGTCCAGCGCGTCGGCGAAGTACGGGTACTTCGCCTTGTCGTAGGCGTTGTGGACGCCCACCCAGGTGCTGGACGCGTACGTGAGATCCGCGGTGGTCGCCGCGGGGCCCGCTGCCGTCGCCTGCGGTCCTGCGGCCAGCGCGAGCACACCTGCCGCCGCCACGGCCGTCCCGGTACGGGTCAGCACCCTCACTTGTCTCCGCATGGTCCCCTTGCCTCCTGCACCTCGGTGGTCAACTGGGAAGCAGAGTAGGGGTGTTGGCTGACATCCGGCAGATGGCGGGATGACGGATGCGCGACGGGACCCCGGCCGGCCGGATCCCGGCCTTCGGTGGCACCGGCGAGGGGCGCCCGACCGCGCCGACGATTGGTGACTTCCCCCTCCTTCCTTCCAGTCCGACCAGTCGGTACGTTCAGGGGGCCGGGCCGCTCCGTCCGCGTACCGGCGTCCCGGTATCCCGGTTTCCGGCGGACGACGGAGGGCCCATGTCCCAGCACACGCCACACCTTGAAGGCCACTGCGACCCGCGCTTCGAAGCGGTCCGTGCGGCGTTCGCCGAGAACTTCCGCGCACGCGGGGAACTGGGCGCGGCCGTGACCGTCACGCTCGACGGCGAGAGCGTGGTCGACCTGTGGGGCGGCTGGGCCGACGCGGCGCGCACCCGGCCGTGGCAGCGCGAGACGCTGGTCAACGTGTGGTCGACGTCGAAGGGGCCGACAGCGCTCTGCGCACACATCCTGGCCGACCGCGGGCTGCTCGACTTCGACGCGCCGGTGGCCACGTACTGGCCGGAGTTCGCGGCGGCCGGCAAGGAGTCGGTCCTCGTACGGCATCTGCTGTCGCACCGCGCGGGCCTGGCCGGGCTGCGGGAGCCGCACACGGCGGCGCAGTTGTACGACTGGGAGCTGACCGTCAAGCGCCTGGCGGAGCAGGAGCCCTGGTGGGAGCCGGGGACGCGGTCGGGCTATCACGCGCTGACGTACGGCTTCCTGGTGGGTGAGGTGGTGCGGCGCGTGTCGGGCCTGCTGCCGGGCGCGTTCCTGGAGCGGGAGGTGACCGGTCCGCTCGGGATCGACTTCACCATCGGGCTGCCCGAGAAGGAGGCCGGCCGGGCGGCCGAGCTGGTGCATCCGCCGGCCGCCGAGACCAGCGAACAGGCGGCGGTCTTCGCCCAGTTGGCGCCCGCGGCACTCGCCGCCCTGGCCAATCCGCTCGTCGGCGCCGCCGAGGCGAACACGCCCGGGTGGCGGGCGGCGGAGATCCCGGCCGCGAACGGCCACGCCACGGCGCGTGCGGTCGCCGCCCTGTACGGCGTCTTCGCCGGGCGGGGCACGTACGACGGGCGCCAGGTGCTCTCACCGGCGGCGGCCGAGCGGGTCCGTGAGGGCCAGGGCGCCTGCCGCGACCTGGTGCTGGGGGCCGGGTTCGCGCACGAGACGGAGGTCGGGCTGGGGTTGTGGCTGAGCGGGCCGAACGGTTCGTACGGGCCGAACCCGAGGGCTTTCGGACATGACGGTTTCGGCGGCTCGTGCGGTCTGGCGGACCCGGAAGCGCGCGTGTCACTGGGGTACGTCATGAACCGCATGGGCCCGCACATCGCAGACGACCCAAGGAAGATGGCACTGATCGACGCCTTGTACAGCGCGCTCTGAGCGCACGCGCACGGTGTGGTGGATGCGGGCGGAAACCGGCCGAACCGTCCAGCGACCCTTCCTTGTGGTTTAGACCAATGCTAGATCTGGTCGCGCAAGGAAGCCGCTCGGATTGTGACCACACAGGAGGCGCGGACATGGCCCGCACCACCCGACTGTCCGACCACGAACCCCGCTACTGGAGGATCGCCACCCAACTCCTCGACGAACTGCGGGACGGGACCGTCGCCCCCGGTGAACGGCTGCCGGGGGAACGGCAGTTGGCCACCCGCTTCGGCGTCAGCCGGGAGACGATACGCCAGGCCCTGCAGGTCCTGCGGGCCGGCGGCCTGGTCTCCACGGACGGGCGCGGCAGCCACGCGACCCTGCCCGGCGCCACCGCCGAGCACATCCCCTCGCTGGACTTCCCCGTCGGCGCGCACACCACCGAGCCGTGCGCCGTCCACCGCACGACGGTCACCTGGGAGGCTCCCCCGCCCGAGCACGCCCGGGCGCTGGGACTGGCGCCACGGCGGCCGACGCTGGTCCATCGCTACGAATCCGCCGCGGCCGACGGGAGCGGCCGCAGGACGGCGGTGACGTCCTTCTCCGCCGTCGCGGTCAGCGAGGTCGAGGAACTGGCCCGCTACCGCGACCGTGCGGACGGCTCGGCCTCGGCGCAGCTGCGACGGGCCTACGACTGGATGCGCAAGGCGGGGCTCACGCTGCACCACCGTGACTCGATCCAGCAGCTCCCGCCGTCCGTCCGGGTCACCCGGCGCGTGCACGACCAGTACGACCGCCCCCTGGAGATCACCGATCTACTGGTGGACGCCCAACAGGACACCCTGGTCTACGAGTTCACCCTTCCGGCGGCCGGCTGACACCGGGGCGTCCAGCGACTCGGCAAGGTACACCGCGCCGAGCGGGCCCAAATGGCCCGCTCGGCCGCGCGGTCCGTGAACCGTCGGCGCCCGGCATCCGGATCACTACAACCCTCGGGGCCTTCGGGGTGTCCAGGACATGACCGGACGGCCAACGCTGCCCGGCCGCCGCCTTCCCACCCCCACGAGGAGAATCATCTTGCGCCAGCGCCTCCGTCCCCCGGCAGCCATCGTGGCCGCATTCGCGATCGCCGCCGCCGTTCCCGCACTCGCCGCTCCGGTGGCGCATGCCGAGGAGGCCGGCCCCGACCTGGTGATCTCGACGCTGCCGCGTGCCACGCCCAAGCCCGGCGAGGTCTACGACGAGTCCGTCACCCTCACCAACAACGGCACCGTGGCCGCGGACGGTGTCGCGTTCCGGATACGGCTGACCCGAGGGCTCGACTTCCCCGAACCGGTCAAGGGCTGCACCTACTCGACCGTCGAGGACCAGGTCCGCCAGGCACTCTGCGAACTCGACACCGTCATCCCGCCCGGCGCCTCGGTCACCACGCCCGTACGGTTCAAGGCCCTGCCCAAGGCGCTGATGGAATCCGTGGAGTACGGCACCGGACGCACCGGCGAGGCCCCGGGCGAGGGATACACGGACAGCTACCGGCGTCTGACCCTGACCGCGGACAGCACGGCCGACCTCGCCGCCACCGGCGACCGGGTGAAGGCGCGTCCGGGCCACACCGCGACCGTGAAGGCGACGCTGCGCAACGACGGCCCCGGCTGGATCCAGAACCAGGAGAGCGACGATCCCGTGGCACTCATGGTGACGATTCCGCCCGGCACGGTCGCCGCCGAGGTGCCCAAGGAATGCGCGCCCTTCAACATCGACGGCCCGAGCGGACCGTCCGCCCCGGGCAAGCCCCAGTACGTCTGCTGGCCCTCCGACCTCACCCTTGAGGTCGGCCAGTCCCTCACCTACGCCTTCGTACTGGACGTCAAGGACACCGCGCGGGACACCGAAGGCGAAGTGCGGGCCACCTCCGTGTACGGCATCGACCCGGCGTTCGACAAGAACCCCGCCAACGACACCGCTCATCTCAGCATCGACGTGCCCGACGGCAACGCCGGGCCCAGCCCGAGCCCTTCGCAGAGCTCCACCGGCAGCGGCGACTCGGGAGACGGCGGCTCCGGCAGTGGCGACGAAGGCAATCACCCGCAGGGCCAGGCCGCCGGCGGCACCGGAACGACGGGCTCCGCGACCACGGGTTCGATGTCGGCGGGCTCGTCGGTCGGCGGCTCCACCGGCGTCCTTGCCGACGGCCACCTGGCGAGCACCGGATCCGACGGCACCACGCTCGTCGCCGGTGCCGCGGCCGTCACCGCGACGCTCGGCGGTCTGCTGATCCTGGCCGTACGGCGCCGGACCGGCACCAAGTCCTCCTGACGCACTGCCACGCGAACGACCACACGTGGCGGCGGCGCACAGCCGCGGCGCGCATACGAGTCGCCCGGCGCCCGGGACACCTCCGCCGCCACGTCCCTGGTCACTCTCGCCGTTTTCTTATTGCATAAGATCTGCAGGTGCTTGAATATCGCATCAGGGCGGCGGCCCCGGAAGACCTCGACGCGGCACGGGCCGTGATGCTCGACACCGTCTACCGGGACTTCGGAACCGGGTACGTGCCCCGGTGGCACGGCGACATCATCGAGCCCGAGCGCTTCTACCTCGTCCCTCCCCGGCACACGCTGCTGGTGGCAGTCCACGAGCGGGACGGGACGGTGGCCGCCACGGCCGCGCTGGACGCGCGCGGACCGGCGCATCCGCCCAACCCCCGGTGGCTGGCCGAGCGTTACCCCTCGGGCGAGACCGCTCAGCTGCGGCGGGTGTACGTGCATCCCGAGCACCGGCGGCGCGGGCTCGCCCGGCGGCTGGTCGGCGAGCTGATCGGGTTCGCCAGAGCGGACGGCGGCTACCGGTCGGCCTATCTGCACACGGACCCGGCGTCACCGGGAGCCGAGGCCCTGTGGCGGTCCCTGGGCAAGCTGGTGCACGACGAGCAGCCCGGCGGCGGCCAACGGATCCTCCACTTCGAGATCCCCCTGCGCTGACCCCATCTCCCCGATCGACACCGACACACCCAGAGGGACGAACAAGAACACCATGCGAACCCCCCGCCGTCGGCCGCGTCACGCACGGAGGGCTGCACACCCTGGGCGTCGCTCTGGCGGTGAGCGCGGCGGCTTTGACGGCCGGAGTGCTGCTGGGTCTGTCCCCCGCCTGTCCGGTCCGATGGTGGACACGCTCACGGCCGTACCGCCCGTCCTGGCCAGGCTTCTCGTCACCGGCGTCGCGGGCAGCGGCCCATGGACCCCCGCGTCAGCCGTGGCCGCCGTCGCCTGGTCGCCACTGGCCGCACACACCTCCGCCCTGCTGCGGCAGGAACGCGTCTGGCCCTGCCCGGCGAGGTGGAGCGGGCGACCGGCTCTCAGACGCCCCTGTCCTGGCTGTTCGCCCTCTCGTCCCTGCTGGTCGTGTGTGCTCAACTGCCCGTCACGCGCTGGGCGGCCGAGCGGCTCGACCTGCGCCGTTCCATGGCCGCCGGGCTGCTGCTCATCGCGGCCGGCTTCGGAGTGGTGGCCGTGCGCCCGGCCCGCTGGACGGGAACTGCTGGGCTGCTGCCGGCCGCGGGGTTCGTCGTCCTGCTCACCCTCCCACGGAGCGCTGGGTGATGCCGAGTTCCTGGGCGACGGCATTGGTGCCAGCGGATACTGGCCGGTCAGAGCAGCGAGTTTGGCCATCTTGCGGTGCACGTTCACCCGGGCCTTGGCGATGAGGCCAGATGCTGGTCACCCCGGCCACCCGTGCCTGGGTGCCCGACCTCGCCCCGGGCGGACGCCTCGGCCTCTAAGTCGGCGCGTTGTCATCCGTCTCCGGGCTGATCGTCCTCATCGGCAGCTGGGCCACCGGGGTGCCTGTTCGACTCCGGTCTCCCCGCGGCCGTGACCTGGCTGGTGCTCGCCGCCGTCCCGGCGCTTGCGGTGGCGGTCCTGCCCAGCCGCCCGCTTGGGGCCGCGGGTTGACGCCCTGGCGGCGGCACACCGTCGGAGACCGTCCGCCATGTCCGTCGGGCGTGCCTGTCTCAGCCCGGGCGCGGACCGTCCGCACGGCTGGCCACGACCATTCGGCACCGCGGACTGCCGTCGGACCGATGGCCGAACTCGGGGAGCGTCAGGAGCTGTACGTCGAATCCGGCCCACGCCAGCTCGCGCTGTACGTCGCCGAGCCGGAAGCCCCGGTAGTACATGACGAACGGCGGACGCCAGAGCGCGTTGCGCACCCGCATGGCCGTGTCGAAGCCCAACAGAGCCCAGAACCAGGGCGAGCTGGGGCGGGCCGGTGCCGGCATCGGAAACGCGAAGCGACCGCCCGGCCGCAGCACAGAGTGGACCTGCGCGAACAGGTTCGGCAGCTCGCGCGGCAGGAAGTGCCCGAACGCGCCGAAGCTCACGACGAGGTCGAAGGCGGGCCCGAAGGGCAGCGCACGAGCGTCACCGCGCACCCAGTCGACACGCGGTTCCCCGTCAACCCGGCCCCGGACCCGCTCCCGCTCCCGCTCCCGCTCCCGGCCTACGGTCAGCATCCCGGCGCTGACGTCGACGCCGGTGACGCTCTCCTGGCACAGCTTTTCGAGCACGTCCATGCCCGCTCCGGTGCCGCAGCACAGGTCGAGCCCGTTCTCGAACGGGCCCATCCGGGCGAGGGCCCGTCCCACCGCGTCGAGGATCGACTCCGGTGTGCGGAAGGGGGTGTGGTCGAACTTGGGGGCCAGCAGGTCGTAACCGCGCTCGACGGACGAGAGGGCCTGGACCGCCAGTTCGCGGAGTGTGGGACCTTGCGGGGTGAACATCGTCGTCAGCTTAGGGCAGCGCGGGGCGGTGAGAGCGCCCGTGCACGGCTGCAGCCGTCGGGCGCTGCTCAATCCTGGTGCGGAGCCCCGTCACGGATCCGTACTCTGTCCGCCATGTTGACGCTGGAGAGGCTCCGGACCGACCACGCGCCGGCTCTGCTCGCCTTCGAGCGGGAGAACCGGGACTACTTCGCACGGTCGGTGTCGGACCGCGGGGACGCGTACTTCGCCGAGTTCCCCGCGCGCCATCGCGCACTGCTCGCCGAACAGGACGCGGGCGTCTGCCATTTCCATGTCGCCGTGGACGAGCAGGGGAACCTGGTCGGCCGCGTGAATCTCGTGGACGTCGCGGACGGCGCCGCCGAACTCGGCTACCGGATCGCAGAGCGAGCCGCAGGCCGGGGCACGGCGACGGCCGCGGTCGCCGAGGTGTGCCGCCTGGCCGCCTCGGCGTACCGGCTCTCCTCACTCATCGCGGTCACCACCCTCGACAACGCCGCGTCCAGGACGGTCCTCGAACGGAACGGATTCACCGCGGTGGAGGAGATCACCCTCGTCGGGCGGCCCGGTATGCGCTACCGGCGCCTGCTCGCGTAGCCGGGCGCGGCTCAGCCGCCCAGCCGGAGGCCGGCGAGCCAGACGTCGGGCGTGCTCGCAGAGGCCGGCGGGGGTGTGCTGCTCGGGCGCTGTGGGCGACGCGGAGTGCGCGGAGCGAAAAGGGCGGCGGCCCGCTTGGCAGGCCGGGCGAGGACAGCGACGGTGATGTTCATGGTCATGGGGTGCTCCTGTGTCGTAGGGGGTCTTGCACCCCACCGACGAACGGGTCCTACGCGGATCGACACTCCGCGAGCCGCTTTTCGAGGAAGTTGCGCTCCGCTTCGTTCTCCACGAGCTCCAGCGCCCGGCCGTACGCCTCGGCCGCCTCCGCCTGGCGTCCCATCCGGCGCAGCAGGTCGGCGCGTGTGGCGGACAGCAGGTGGTAACCCGCCAGGTCGCCCTCCTGCTCCAGTTCCGACACCAGGGCGAGCCCCGCGGCCGGGCCCTCGGACATACCGATCGCGACCGCGCGGTTCAGCCGCACCACGGCGGACGGCACGAAGCGGGCCAGCTCGCCGTAAAGCGCGGCGATGTCGGCCCAGTCCGTGTCCGCGGCCGTGGCAGCGGTGGTGTGGCAGGCGGCGATGGCAGCCTGGATCTGGTAGGGACCGGGGCGGCCACGGCGCAGCACGGTCTCCAGCAGAGCGGCGCCCTCGTCGATGGCGGGCCGGTCCCAGGCCGTACGGTCCTGGTCCTCCAGGGTCACCAGCTCCCCCGCCGCGTCGACGCGGGTGTCCCGGCGGGCGTCGTGCAGCAGGAGCAGCGCGAGCAGGCCCAGTACCTCGGGCTCGTCCGGCATCAGGTGGGCCAGGACGCGGGCGAGTCGGATGGCCTCCGCGCACAGGTTCCTGCGCACCAGATCGGCGCCGGACGTGGCGGCGTACCCCTCGTTGAAGAGGAGGTAGACGACGCCGAGGACGCCCGTGGTGCGTTCGGGCAGCAGATGCGGGGGCGGCACGCGGTAGGGGATGCCGGCGTTGCGGATCTTCCGCTTGGCGCGCACCAGCCGCTGCGCCATCGTCGCCTCGGGGACGAGGAAGGCGCGGGCGATCTCGGGCGTGGTCAGGCCCGCGAGGGTGCGCAGCGTCAGTGCCACCCGGGCCTCGATGGGCAGTGCCGGGTGACAGCAGGTGAAGATCAGCCGCAGCCGGTCGTCGTGCAGCCCGTCGTCGTCCTCGAACTCCGGGTCGTAGGGCCCCTCGTGGCGCGCCTGCACGGCCACCTCCCGCAGCTTCTGGGCCCCCACCGCCTGCCGGCGCAGCACGTCGAGGGCGCGGTTCTTCGCCGTCGTGGTCAGCCAGGCGCCGGGGCGGTGCGGCACGCCGTCGCGCCGCCACCGGTCCAGGGCCTGGGTGAAGGCGTCCTGCGCGCACTCCTCGGCGAGGTCCCAGTCGCCGGTCACCCTGATCAGGGTGGCGACGACCTGGCCCCACTCCGCACGGAAGGCGGCGGCGACCGCGTCCTCGACGTCGTTCGCCGCCGGGTTCTCGTTCACTCCCAGACCGGCCGTACCTCCACCGAGCCGCCGTCGAGGGCGGCGGGGTGGCGGGAGGCGAGGGCGAGGGCCTCGTCGAGGTCGGCGACCTCGACGACGTCGATTCCGGCGATGTACTCATCGGCCTGCGCGAACGGCCCGTCGCTGAGCAGTACTTCACCGCTCTCGACGCGCACGGTGGTGGCGTCGGTGGAGGGCCGCAGACGCGTTCCGCCCCGGCCCGGGTCGAGGCCGGGCACCTGGTCTGCGTACGCGGTGAGGCGGGCGTCGTCGGCGATCGCGTCGGGGCCGGGTTCCTCACCGCCGACGGGGGTGCAGAGGAACAGGACGTACTTCATGACGCCGATCCCTTGATGCCGAGGTCTGCGGGGACCGACGCGTGCTCGTGGTCGATGAGCCACCGGTCGGCGACGGCGCGGTAGCCGGTGGTCACCCGTGCCACGCCGGTGAGCGGCTCGCCGGTGGTGAGCGTCGCGCGAATCCGTACGACGCCGTGGCTGAAGGCGACGCTCTCGTCGACCCGGAGGCGGAATTCCAGCACCTCGCGCTCCACGGGCCCGGTGACGGTGGCGAAGAACCGCTCCTGGGCCTTGCGCAGGGCGTCGACGCCCTGCTCCAGCCCGCTCATCGCGTGCACCACCTCGGCGTCGGGCGTGTAGCAGGCCAGGTGGCGTTCGATGTTCCGCTCGCGCAGGGCGAGGGTGAGTTCCTTGTCGAGGTGGCGGATCTCCTTCTCGGCGTCCTCGCCCTCGTCGCCCCAGAAGGGGCGCACCTCCATGGCTCCGATGGTCGCCACGGGGTGCTTCGCCGCCGCCGCGACCGCCTCCTCCAGACTGTCGCAGTCGAGGATGTCGTATCCGGCGACGTACTCCTTCGTCTCCGCGAACGGCCCGTCGGTGCGCAGCACTTCACCGTCGCGCACGCGGACGGTGACGGCGTCGGCGGGCAGGGCGAGACGGTGGCCGTGCAGCCGCACCTCGCGCTGTGCGAGTTCCTCCACCCACGGTTGGACGGGCGCCATGCCCGAGGCGTCGGCGGTGTCGTCGCCGCAGACCAGCAGCATGTACTTCATGGTTCCTCCCGGAGCTCACTGGGTCCTGACGTTCCACCGACGAACGGGCCGGCGCCGAATCGACACATCCAGTGCGCCGGAAGTGAGATTCCCGCCTCCGGCGCGGCAGCCGCAGGTCAGGGCCCGGAAACTCCCGGCCGTACCGGCAGGGTCCGCACGCTGTTGCCCACGAAGCTGGAGTGGCGCGTCAGTTCCGCCTCGGGGACGGCGAGGTCGAGGTCGGGGAAGCGGGTGAACAGCCGTTCCAGGGCGATGGTGGTCTCCAGTCGGGCGAGCGGGGCGCCCAGGCAGTAGTGGGCGCCGTGCCCGAGGGAGAGGTGGCGGGCGGTGCCGGGACGGGCGGGCCGGGTCACGTCGAAGCGGTCGGCGTCCGGGCCGTGGGCGTCCTTGTCGCGCCCGGCGGCCGAGTAACCGGCCAGCACGGGTGTGCCCTTCGGGATCACCGTCCCGTCCAGGGTGAGGTCGCGCACCGGGTAGCGGAAGGGGAAGTAGCTGACGGGGGCGTCCCAGCGCAGCGTCTCCTCGACCACGTCCGACCAGTCGGCCCTGCCGTTGCGCACGCTCTCCAGCTGGTCGCGGTGGCCGCACAGCGCGCGGACGGCGTTGGTGATGAGGTTGAGGGTCGTCTCGTGCCCGGCGATGATCATCAGCACCAGGGTGCCGAGGAGTTCCTCCTGGCTGAGCCGGTCGCCCTCCTCGTCCCGGGCGGCGATCAGCGCGCTGGTGAGGTCGTCGCCCGGCCGCTCGGCCCGCGCGGCGGCCACCGAGGCGAGGACGGCGACCAGGTCACGGTTGGCGGCCACGGCCTGTTCGGGGCCGATGTCGGTGGCCACCACTTGGCTGGACAGATGGTGCAGCCGGTCGCGGAACTCGGCGTCGACGCCCAGCAGTTCACCGATGACACCCATCGGAAGCGGCAGCGCGAAGTTCCGGCGCAGGTCGGCGACCCCGTCGTTCCCGTCCGCCGCGCGCCAGAGGTCGTCGAGCAGCTGATCGGTCAACTCCTCGATCCACGGCCGCAGTCGCTCCACCCGGCGGGGCGTGAACGCCGTACTGACCAGGGATCTGAGCCGCCGGTGGTCCTCGTCGTCCGCGGTCGTCATCCCGCGTACGGTGGCGAAGGTCATCAACGGCCATCCGGCGGCTATGCGGCCCTCCCGCAGTGCGGTGAAGTGCTCGGCGCCCTTGGCGACTTCGGAGTGCGCGAGGAACTCCTTCAGCGTGTCGTGCCCGATCACCGCCATGCCTTCCACGCCTCCGGGCAGGGCCACGGGCGCGACACTTCCGCGCGCGAGCAGCCGCGCGTTGTCGGCGTGCGGGCAGCCTCCGGCGGGGTCCAGACGATGCGGTGTGCCGGGCGAGACGTCCACCGGTGTTCTCCAGTCTGCGGTCTGCGGCCTGTGGTGCCGAGTCGGGCGTACGCCTCAGGTCCTGGCGTCCTGGGTCGTACGTCGGTGATTCTGCCTGCTCACAGCGCTGCGCGCAGCAACTCGGCGAAGCCCTTGGGGTGGGTGAGGTTGCCGTTGTGCCCGCCGGGGAGGTGCAGCAGCTCAGTGCCGAGTCCGGCGGCCAGCTCCTCGGCGCACCGGTAGTCGAAGACGGTGCGCGGGGTGGTGCGTCCGGCCGCGGGCACGATGCGGACGGGGCTCGACGCGAGCGCCTTGATCTCCTGCGCGCTCAGCTCGGCCCGGGTCATGGTCGGCGCGTCATGCTTGATGAAGAAGGTGAAGTTGGGCTCGCGCGACGCGTCGAAGGGGGCGAGCCTGGCGCCGGGCTCAAGTTCCTGGCGGGCGGGGTCGATGCCGAGGATCTCGCCGATCTTCTTCACTCCGGCGATCCAGCCGTCCCGCTGGAAGATGGCACGCATCTCGTCCAACTCTTCCTGGGCGTGCAGCCGTTCGGCGTCGGGCAACAGTCCCGGGATGGCGGGCTCGTGCGCGACGAGTGTGCTCAGCTGTCCCGGGTGCCGCAGCGCGAGCCGCAGCCCGATGAGGGCGCCCATGCTGCATCCGGCCATCAGCGCGGGCTCGTCGGTGAGTTCGGCCAGCAGCCGGTGTACGTCGTCGACGTGGTCGTCGAGGGTCGCGCCCCGGGCCGGGTCGTCGAGAACGCTGCGGGAAAGGCCCCGGCGGTCGTACGTCACCACGGTGCAGGTGTCGACGAGGTGATCGACCATCGCGTCGCTGCGGTTGGCGTCCCCCTCGCCGCTCTGCGACACGAGCAGCAGGGGGCCGCAGCCGCGGACTTCATAGTGGAGGGTGGCGCCAGGGACGGCGAGGGTGGCGGTCCTGGCGGCGTTCGCGGCAGTGCTCATGGTGGTCCTCCGTTACAGGGTGGGTGCGGTGCGGGGCTTCGACGTCGAACGTACTCCATCAAAAATGATGCATCAAGAGTGATGCATCATTTTTGATGTATCGGACTCGATGTAATCTGCCGCCATGAACGGAGCTGAACTCTTCCTCCTCGGTCGGACCCTGATGAAGATCGGCGAGGAGGCCATCCCCACCGAGGGCGTCGGCCCGCGCTCCACGAGCACACGGTCCGTCCTGATCGTGATGCTCGACGTCTACGCCCACCCGGACACCACGGTCGGCGAGGTCGCCGGGCGCACCGGACTGCCTCAGAGTGCCGTCTCGGCCTGCGTGGCACGCCTCAGGGAGACGGGCTCCGTGCTGGCCGCAACCGACCCCACCGACCGCCGGCGCACCCTGATCCGGCAGTCCCCCGAGATCTCCGGGCGCCGGGCCGAGGTCGCGACCACCCCGATCGACGACGCGCTCGCCGCCGCCCTCGGCACCGACGACGAGGACACCGTCGCCGACACCGTCTCCTTGCTGGAGCAGCTGGCCGCCCGCCTCTCCCCCACCGTTCTCGACCGGCTGCGCGAGAGCCCGACCGGCGGGTCGCCACGTGGGCACACGACAGAGCCGTAGACCTTCGTCACCCGGCGCGCCCACAGCGTCCGCAGCCCTGCGTCAGGAGGAGGTCGGCGAACTGCTGCTGGGCCGCGAATACTTGGGCCGCGCATGAACGAAACTGGACGACGTCACCGACGCCCCGATCGGGGACGGGTCCGCTCATCCGCCGGCTGCGCACGAGCGACGAGCCCCTGAGGCGCACATCACCATTCCACCGGGCCCCCGCGTGGTACAGTGCCGCTAGCACTTGTGTACGCCCCGTCTCGGGCGCCGGTGCCAGTTCCACTTCTTCTCGCTGACACGCCCGTCGTATCCCGACCGGCCGTCCAGCTTCCTCGCACCACCTCGTGAGCACGGACTCGGGCAGTTCCCGTCGTTCGTCGCAGCCGAGGTGCTGTCCTTCGCCGCACGGGGGCGTGAGCACGCCGCCTCCCCCGGCCTTCCCCTCCTTCCCTCATGACCTCATGACTCCGTCCGTTGAAAGGACCGATCACCATGACCACCACACTCGAACACCCTCCCGTACAGCAGCAGCTCCCGGCCCAGGTCTCCGGTGTCCTCGACATCGCGCAGGGCGGGCAGGGGTATCTGCGGGCCGCCGACAGCTGCCTGCCCGCGCCGAACGACCTCCAGGTCTCCGCCGCGCTCATCCGCCGCCACGGCCTGCGCAAGGGCGACAGCGTCGAAGGCGTCCGCGGCGGGCCCCGCGCCCTGGCCGAGGTCGAGCGGATCAACGGCCGTACGCCCGAAGACCTGAAGCGCCGACCGCACTTCCGCGACCTCACCCCGCTGCACCCCCGCGACCGGCTGCGCCTGGAACACCCGGCGGGCGGAGTGTCCACCCGCCTCATCGACCTGGTCTCGCCGGTCGGCAAGGGGCAGCGCGGCCTCATCGTGGCCCCGCCCAAGACCGGCAAGACCGTGCTCCTCCAGCAGATCGCCGCCGCCGTGGCGGGCAACCACCCCGAATGCCATCTGATGGTGATGCTGCTCGACGAGCGGCCCGAGGAGGTCACCGACATGCGGCGCTCCGTGCGCGGCGAGGTCTTCGCCTCGACGTTCGACAAGACGCCCAAGCAGCACATCGCGCTCGCCGAGCTCGTCATCGAGCGCGCCAAGCGGCTCGTCGAGCAGGGTGAGGACGTCGTCATCCTGATGGACTCCCTCACCCGGCTGTGCCGGGCCCACAACAACGCGGCCGCCTCCGGTGGCCGCACCCTCAGCGGCGGCGTCGACGCGAGCGCGCTGCAAGGCCCCAAGCGGCTCTTCGGCGCCGCCCGCCTCGCCGAGGAGGGCGGCTCGCTGACCATCCTCGCCACCGCGCTGGTGGAGACCGGCTCCCGTGCCGACGACTTCTTCTTCGAGGAGCTCAAGAGCACCGGCAACATGGAGCTCCGCCTCGACCGCACCCTCGCCTCCCGGCGCCTCTATCCTGCCGTCGACATCACCCCCTCCGGCACCCGCCGCGAGGAACTCCTGCTGCCCACAGCCGAGTTGACCGCCATGCGCGGACTGCGGCGTGCCCTGCAGACACGGGACGGGCAGGCGAACCTCGAAACCCTCCTGGAGCGGATGCGCGCCACGCCGGACAACGCCACCTTCCTGCGCCAGGTCCATCCCACGCTGCCCGCCCCCTGACGGCCCGTCGGCCACGCCCCCGCACCCGGTCGGGCACCCCTCGCGTGCGGCATCCGGGTGCTGGAATCCCTTCACTCGGCCCTGGCAGCCCGGTGTACGCCGTGTCCGTTCCTACGTTGGCGGTATGACCATCGGATTCTCATTCCGCGTCGGCCTCCCTCGGGCCACCGCCTCCCGGGCCTCCTTCACCCGCGTCGCCGTCTCCTGCTCCGCCGTGTGCGTGGTCGGCGCGCTGGCCCTGGCGCCGAGTCCGGCCCTTGCCCGGGCCGCGACGGACCCGGGTGCACCGAGACCCACCGCCTCGCAGCCGCCCTCCCTCTACCGGTCGAACACACAGGTGCGGCCCCGGGCCGGCGCGCCCGAGGTGCCCGAGGTCTCCGCCTTGTCGTGGCTGGTGGCGGACGCCCGCACCGGTGCGGTGCTCGCGGCGCACGACGCGCACCGCAAGCTGCCGCCCGCGAGCACCTTGAAGACCCTGTTCGCGCTGACCGTGCTGCCTGGGCTGCCCGGCGGCCTGCGGCACACCGTCACCGAGCAGGAGCTGTCGGGGATCGGCGACGGCAGCAGCCTGGTGGGCGTCGCCGAGGGGCACTCCTACCGCGTGTCCGATCTGTGGCGCGGTGTCTTCCTCAACTCCGGCAACGACGCCGTGCACGTACTGGCCGCGATGAACGGTGGCTGGCACACCACGGCCGTACGGATGCAGGCCAAGGCCCGCACGCTGGGCGCCTTCGACACGCACGTCATCTCCCCGGACGGTTACGACACGCCGGGCCAGGTCTCCTCCGCGTACGACCTCGCGGTGTTCGGACGGGCGGGTCTCGCCAACGCGGACTTCGCGCGGTACTGCTCCACGGCCGAGGCGCAGTTTCCCGGCGGCGGCTCCTGGTCGTACGGCATCCAGAACACCAACCGGCTGCTGACCGGCGCCGACGGCGTGGAGCGCTACCCCGGGCTGATCGGCGTCAAGAACGGATACACCACCAACGCGGGCAACACGCTCGTCGCCGCCGCGCGGCGGGGCGGGCGCACCCTGGTCGTCACGGTGATGAACCCTCAGGCGGGCGGCGGGTTCACCGTGTACGAGGAGGCCCGCTCGCTGCTCGACTGGGGTTTCGGGGCGGCCGGACGGGTCGACCCGGTGGGGTCGCTCGTCAACTCGCGGGCCGTGCCCCGGTCGGGGCCGGCCGCGCTGCACGCGACACCGACGCCGACCCCGACCCCGGCCGCGGCCGCGTCGCTGTCCGCGGGTGACGGAGCCGGCTGGGCGGCGGCGGCCGGTATCGGGTGCGCGGCCGGTCTGGGCGCGGGCGGCGTGGCGCTGGCGCTGCGGCTCAGGGGCGGCCGGGGCACACGCGACTGACCGACGGGCAGTCGCAGCAGCAGCCCGAGGGTGATCCATGTGTACGTGTTGCTGCCGAGGAAGCCGTCGATTCCGGACGAGTCGTGGAACCACAGCCACACCACGCTGCTGCACAGCACCGCGTACAGGACGGCGGCGGTCCACGGCCGGTGCCGGTGCAGCAGCACGGCGAAGGACGGCAGCAGCCAGACCAGGTGGTGCACCCAGGTGATGGGGCTGACCAGGCAGGCGGCGAGTCCGGTGAGGGCGAAGGCGGCCATCCAGTCGTCGGCGGCCACCGCACGGTGCGCCCGCCACGCCCACACGCACAGCACCGCGAGGGCTGCCACCGCCCAGACGGCCCGGCTCGGCTCGTGCGGCTGCGCGAGCCGGGCCAGCACACCTTGGAGGGACTGGTTGGAGACATAGCCAAGACGGCCGATGCGGGTGGTGTCCCACACCGCGTCGGTCCAGTAGAAGCGCGAGGCGTCCGGCGCCGCCCACGCCGCAAGCGCGGTCGCGACGGCGGCGGTGGCCGTGGCCACTCCGGCGGCGCGCCGGCGCCGGGCGAGCAGCAACAGCCCGATGAAGAGCACGGGCGTGAGCTTCACCGCCGCGGCCAGACCGATGCCGACGCCCGCCCATCTGCCCCTGCCGGTGGACAACAGCCACGCGTCACCGAGCACGAGGGCCAGCAGCAGCAGGTTGACCTGCCCGAAGCTGAACGTGTCCCGAACGGGTTCGAACAGCGCCAGCAGACAGCCCGCCAGGCCGAACCCGAACCAGCCGTAGCGTCGCAGCGAGGGGCCGACCAGAATCCACACCACCGTGCCCGTCGCGACAAGGTTGAGCAGCAGGCAGACCACGATCGCCCCGTCCAGCGCCAGCACACTCATCGGCAGCATGCTGAGGGCGGCGAACGGCGGATACGTGAAGCCGTACGTCGTCCCCGGGACCCGGTAGTCGTAGATCCGGCCGCCGTGGCGGGCCCACGCGTCCACGGCGCCGTAGTAGACGCGCAGGTCGAACCAGTCACGCAGCAGGGGCACGGTCGCGGTGAACAGGGTGACAGCGGCGGCGAGGCCGAGCAGCAGGAGCAACCGGCCGCGATCCGTGCCCGTATGACCCGCGAGTGCGACGCGAGGTCCTCTCATACGACCTGCCCTGGCACCGATCTCCGTGAGCACTGCTCTCATACCGTCCGTCCCAACACCGGTGCCTGCGCCGCCTGTTGGGCCTGCCAGAGCACCACCGCGGCGAGCGCGCCCCCGGAGACCGCAAGTACGACCTGATCGACATCCGCCGAGCCGCCGCCCGGCACCACCGCCAGAGCCAGGACGCCGATCGCGGCGGCGACGCGCGGGCGGGTCGCCCGGCCGGGCGCGGCGGCGGCGATGAGGAACAGGCCCCACAGGGCGTACCAGGGCCGGATCGCGGGGCCCAGGGCGGCCAGGGCAGCGAGGCTCAGGCCCAGGGCGTGGACCGGGCCGGGTTTGAGGCGCAGCCAGATGAACAGCAGGAGCAGTGCGGTCGCCGTGAGACCGGCCGCCTGCCAAAGCGGCACGGCCAGTGGGGCGAGGCCGCTGCCCAGGTCGTGGAGCAGGGCGCCGGTGGCGCGACCGAGGACGCTGGTGGGTGCCCAGTTGTGCGGCGAGACCGGGGTTTTCAGGGCCGCTATCCAGCCGTAGCCGGTGCCTGCCACGGCAGTGGCCGCCGCCGTCGTGGCCAGGGCGACACCTGCCGTGATCAGGACGGTTCCGGCCAGGCCCCGGCGGCCGCGCAGCGCGACGACCGCGAGCAGCCCGAGCGCGGCGGGTGCCTTGACCAGCGCCGCCAGCGTGACGAGGACGACGCCGAGCACATGCAGGCGGCCGCGCGCGGCGACCAGTCCGATGCCGAGCAGGCCGAGCATGAGCGCGTCGTTGTGCGCCCCGGCCACCAGGTGCAGCAGCACAAGGGGGTTGAGCGCCCCCAGCCACAGTGCGGCGGCCGGGTCGGCGCCGCTGTGCCGGGCGAGGCGGGGCAGCGCCGCCGCCATCAGCGCCACACCGAGCAGGGCCACCAGGCGCATGCCGAGCAGCCCGGCCGGCACGTCGCCCCCGGTGAGACCGGACAGCGCGGAGGCGACGGCGAGGAAGACCGGACCGTACGGTGTCGCGGTCTGCCGCCACATCGGCGCCACCTCGTCGACGAGCGGTCCGCCGAGCTGCGCCGGCCCGTGTGCGTAGACGTCGAGGTGTGCGTCGGCCATGGCGCCCTGCGCGAGATAGCTGTACACGTCCCGGCTGAACAGCGGCGGCGCCAGCAGCAGTGGTGCCGTCCACACGGCGAGCACGGCCAACAGGGCGCGCACGGAGGGTGGTTCGGGGCCACGTACGACCTTGCCGAGAAGGACCCAGGCGGCGATCAGCAGGACGACGCCGAAGTACACGCCGACCACGCCGAGCGCGGCGCGCGCGGAGGCGGGCGCGAGCAGCTCCCGGGCCGGCAGGGCCCCGGCCGTCTCACCTCCCAGCGCGAGCACGGCTGTACCGACCAGGCCCAGGGCCTGGCAGCGGCGTAGATCGACGGGAAAAGCCATGGCCAACACTCGGGCAGCGTGTCAACGCCGGATGGCCGGAAGGCGACACACTCCCCTCGAGGTGACGGCCTGCGTGTGACCTCCGTGTGATCGGTGCTCGGTCAGCCCACGTCCTGTACCGCCGCGGTCAGCCGGGAGATCGCCGCCAGGTCCGGCAGGCGGCGCAGGCAGGCGACCACCTGGCTGCTCCCGAACTCGCGCTGCGCGGGCGTCACGGCCGGATCGACGGCGCACTCGGCCTGTACACGGATGTAGTTCAGGTCCGTGGCGAAGAGCATCGCGAAGGACTCCGGCCCCTTGATCACCGCACCGCCTCCGGCGCCGCGAAAGGCCCGCATCAGTCGCCGCGCGGACCCGGTGTCCGCGTCGCTGCCGCCCGACCATACGTAGAGGGCACGCGCGAGTTCGCGTTCCGCGGAGGTGGACCCGGCGTTGTCCCAGTCGAGGAGAACCGGTCCGTCCTTGCGGACGAGAACGTTCTGCGGCTGCAGGTCGAGATGCGACGTCACCAGGTCGCCGGGATCGGCCGGGGTCACCCACCGGGCCAGCTCCGCCGCGGACGTGGCGATGAACCGGCCCAGCTCGTCCGACCACGGCAGCCCGGCCCGCTGGACCTCCTCGTGGAGCTTCTTCCAGTCGGCGTCCTGAGGGCACTGCTCGTACCAGGCGTCCGGCGGCTCGCTCGCGCCCTCCCCCGCCGTGTGCAGGAGCGCCATGGCCCCGCCGAACCAGTCCAGGATCTCCGGATCGGACGCGTCCGCCTTGGTGCCGTCGATCCAGTCGTACAGCTTGACGAAGGAACCGTCGGACCCGTCCGAGGACGGGCCGAGCCGTGAGACATGTGCGCCCTGCCGGTTGGGGATGAGCCGCGGGGAGACGATGCCCAGGCTCTCCGCGGCCTGCCGGAGTGCGGCCTCCCGTTCGACCTGTTCCTCGTCGCAGCCGAAGAGCAGTTCCTTGACCGCCCATGAGGAGCCGTTTCCGGAGAGCTTCCAGATCTGGCCCAGGGCGCCGCGGGTGACGGACCGGATCGTCCACGGTCCGGCGCCCAGCGCGTAGGTCTTCGCGATTAAGTCGGCTGTGTCGTGCATACAGATGCCTCTCGGGTGCTGATGACCGGCGTTGACTATAGGCCCGGCAGTGATCCACGGGCGAGCGCCTTCGTCGCGGCGATGAGTTCCGCGACTGCGGCCGGTCTGCCGTGTATCCCCCTTCCACTGCCCCCTCCACTCCACAGAACGGACGTGATGACGATGGCGAACACCTCCGCCTACGCCAAGGTCAACGGCCTGGAGATGTACTACGAGATCCACGGCGCCGAGCACGACACCGGGCGCCCGCTCGTCCTGCTGCACGGCGGCGTACTCACCATCGACCTGTCCTTCGCGGCGGTGCTGCCCGCGCTTGCGACAGGAAGGCGTGTGGTGGCTCCGGAGCTTCAAGGCCACGGCCGCACCGCCGACACGGAGCGGGCGATGACCGTGCCGAATCTGGCTTCCGACGTGGTGGCGCTGCTCGACGAACTCGGCATCGGGCAGGCGGACTTCCTCGGCTTCAGCCTCGGCGGACTGACCGCCCTGGAGATCGCCGTACGGCACCCCGAGCGGGTGGGCAAGCTCGTGCTCGCCTCCACGCAGTACGCCCAGGACGGCTACCACGACGACGTCCGCACACCCGACTACACCTCGCCGAGGCTGCCGAGCGAGGCCGACTTCCAGGAGATGGCCGAGGCGTACGCGGCCGTCGCGCCCCATCCCGAGCACTTCCAGGACTTCCTCGGCAGGTGCACGGCCGCTGCGCACGCCCCGCTGCCCTGGAGCGCCGACGACCTGCGCGGGCTGGCGATGCCCACGCTGCTGGTCGTGGGGGACACCGACTTCGTGCGGGTCGAGCACGCCGCCGAGATGCAGGGCCTCATTCCTAACGCCCGGCTGGCGGTGCTGCCCGCGACCACGCACGTCGCCCTGATGCGGCGTACGGAGCTGCTCCTGCCGGCGGTGACCGAGTTCCTCGGCTGACCGCCGGGGTCGCGGGCGCTCAGAACACGGACAGTCCGGTCAGTGTGGTGAAGCGGTCCAGGGCGGCGACACCCGCCACCGAGTTGCCACGCTGGTCCAGGCCCGGGCTCCACACACACAGCGTGCAGCGGCCGGGGACGACCGCGATGATGCCGCCGCCGACGCCGCTCTTGCCGGGCAGGCCGACGCGGTAGGCGAAGTCGCCGGCCGCGTCGTACGTGCCGCAGGTGAGCATCACGGCGTTGACCTGCTTGGCCTGGCTGCGGGTGAGCAGCCGGGAGCCGTCGGCGCGGATGCCGTGCCGGGCCAGGAATCCGGTGGCCAGGGCGAGGTCGGCGCAGGACGCCTCGATGGAGCACTGGCGGAAGTACTGCTCCAGGAGGACCGGTACCGGGTTGTCGATGTTGCCGTAGGACGCCATGAAGTGGCCGAGCGCCGCGTTGCGGTCGCCGTGCGCGGCCTCGGAGGCGGCCACGCCCTTGTCGAAGGTGAGCGCGGAGTTGCCGCTCTCGGTGCGCAGGAACTCCAGCAGGGTGCCCGCCGCGTCGCCGGTCTGGGTCTGCAGCCGGTCGGTGACGACGAGGGCGCCCGCGTTGATGAACGGGTTGCGCGGGATGCCGTTCTCGTACTCCAGCTGGACCAGGGAGTTGAACGGGTTGCCGGAGGGCTCGCGGCCGACGTGCTCCCACAGCTCGTCGCTCTCGCGGGCCAGGTCGAGGGCGAGGGTGAACACCTTGGTGAGGGACTGGGTGGAGAACGGGTTGCGCCAGTCCCCCACGCCGTACACCGTGCCGTCGAGCTCGGCGACGGCCATGCCGAAGCTGCGCGGGTCGCGGGCGGCCAGCGCCGGGATGTAGTCGGCGGGCCGGCCGCGGCCGGGGGTCTGCGCGATCTCGGTGGCGATGCGCTCCAGGACCGGCTGGAAGGTCAGCGACGGAGACATGATCACCATTGTGCCGTCCCTCCGGTCCTGGTGCTCATCGGGTCAGATCGCCTGCGCGGTGCCGGTGCCGGCGAGCACCTCGGGCCGCAGCAGTGCCTCAAGCCGCTCTGCGGGCAACAGGCCCTTCTCCAGGACGAGTTCGGCGACGCCGCGTCCGGAGGCGAGGGCTTCCTTGGCGATGTCGGTGGCCGCCGTGTAGCCGATGTGCGGGTTGAGGGCGGTGACCAGGCCGATGGAGTTCTCCACCGCGGCGCGCAGTCCCTCCGTGTTGGCGGTGATGCCGTCCACGCAGCGCTCGGCGAGGGTGAGGCAGGCGGCGCGCAGATGGGTGATGCTCTCGGACAGGGAGTGCAGGATGATCGGCTCGAAGGCGTTGAGCTGGAGCTGTCCGGCCTCGGCGGCCATGGTGATGGTGACGTCGTTGCCGATCACCTCGAAGGCGACCTGGTTGACGACCTCGGGGATCACCGGGTTGACCTTGCCGGGCATGATGGACGAACCGGCCTGCACCGGCGGCAGGTTGATCTCGTTGAGGCCGGCCCGCGGCCCCGACGACAGCAGCCGCAGGTCGTTGCAGCTCTTGGAGAGCTTGACGGCGATCCGCTTCAGCACACCCGACATCTGCACGAACGCCCCGCAGTCCTGGGTCGCCTCGACCAGGTTCGCCGCCGTCACCAGCGGCAGTCCGGTGATGTCGGCGAGGTGGCGGCGCGCCGACTCGGCATAGCCGGCGGGGGCGTTGAGGCCGGTGCCGATCGCGGTGGCACCGAGGTTGATCTCGTGGATCAGCTCGACGGCCTCGGCGAGGCGGCTGCGGTCCTCGTCCAGCATGACCGCGAACGCCGAGAACTCCTGGCCGAGCGTCATCGGCACGGCGTCCTGGAGCTGGGTTCGCCCCATCTTCAGTACGTCACGGAACTCGACGGCCTTGCGGGCGAACGCGTCCTGGAGCACGGCCATCGCCTTGAGCAGGCCTCGTACGGCGAAGACCGTGGCGATCTTCACAGCGGTCGGGTAGACGTCGTTGGTGGACTGGCCGAGGTTGACGTCCTCGTTGGGATGCAGGTGCCGGTACTCGCCCTTGGCGTGCCCGAGCAGCTCCAGCGCCCGGTTGGCGATCACCTCGTTGGCGTTCATGTTGGTCGAGGTGCCGGCGCCGCCCTGGATGACGTCGACGACGAACTGGTCGTGCAGCTTGCCGTCGCGGATCTCCCGGCAGGCCTCGACGATCGCGGCGGCCTTCCTCGGTTCGAGCAGGCCGAGGTCCTCGTTGGCGCGCGCGGCGGCCTCCTTGACCGCGGCGATGGCGTCGATCAGGTGCGGGTAGGCGGAGATCGAGGTGCCCGTGATGGGGAAGTTCTCCGTGGCGCGCAGGGAGTGGATGCCCCAGTACGCCTCGGCGGGGACGTCGCGGTCGCCGAGCAGATCGTGCTCGCTGCGATGGGTTGCGGCGGTCATGTCGGTGCGGGTCTTCCTTCGGGAGGGGGCGGTCGGGCGCAGGGGGCTGAGGAGGGCGTACGAGCGGCGAGGTACCGGATCGGGATCAGGCCGTACGTGGGCCGGGTGACCGGATCGGGATCAGGCCGTACGTGGGCCGGGTGACCGGATCGGGATCAGGCGTACGTGGGCCGGGTCACCGGGTCGAGGGCGCGGGTCGGCCGGAGGCTGCCGACCACGGCGTCGCCGCCGAGCAGCGGGGCCCCGGCGAACTCGGCGAGCGCGACGGGATCGACGCCGGCGCGGGCGAGGGCGGCGGCGGCCACCGGGACGCGGGCCCGGTCGGCACCGTCGGCGATCTTCACGGCGACGGCGCGCCCGTCGGGCAGGGCTGCGACCTGGACGCCTTCGAAGCCGTCCTTGGCGAGCAGCCCCGGTACGGCCCGCATCAGCG
Source organism: Streptomyces sp. NPDC005485 (assembly GCF_040606085.1). Taxonomy (NCBI): domain Bacteria; kingdom Bacillati; phylum Actinomycetota; class Actinomycetes; order Kitasatosporales; family Streptomycetaceae; genus Streptomyces; species Streptomyces sp. NPDC005485. The sequence continues at coordinate 25,740 of NZ_JBEXDZ010000050.1, forward strand.
CGGCGACGTCACGGCCCGAGCCGGAGGCCATCTCGGCGTGTTCGCGCATCGCGTCGGCCACCTGCGCCTCGGGGGTGCCCGGTGCTGCGGTGGTGATCCGGGCGGCGGCGCGGGCGAGGCCGTGCAGGGAGATCGAGAAGAGCGGCGCGCCGCAGCCGTCGACGGTGACCTGGGCGATCGCCTGGCCGGTGAGGTCCTCGACGATCTCGGCGATGGCCTGTTGCAGGGGGTGCCCGGGGTCGAGGTAGTCGTCGAGGGACCAGCCGTTGAGCCGTGCGGTCAGCAGCATGGCCGCGTGCTTGCCGGAACAGTTCTGGGCGAGCCGGGAGGGCAACCGGCCCTCGCGTATCCAGGCCTCCCGGACCACCGGGTCGAAGGGGAGGTCCGGCGCGTTGCGCAGGGCGCTCTCGGGCAGGCCGGCCAGCTCCAGGATGCGCCGGGTGCCGGCCAGATGGCGTTCCTCGCCGGAGTGGCTGGCCGCCGCGAGCGACAGCAGCTCGCCGTCCAGCGGCAGCCCGGCCCGCAGCATCGCCACGGCCTGGACGGGCTTCAGCGCCGAGCGGGGGTAGCAGGCGGCCTCGATGTCGCCGATCTGGAGGTCGACGCCACCGTCGGCGGCCAGCACGACCACCGAGCCGTAGTGGATGCCCTCGATGACACCGCCGCGGACGAGATGGGCGACGGGTGCGTGGAGGGGTTCACGGATCGCGGGGGCCGCGGAGACCGAACTGCCGTACATCACTGCCTGGTTCACTTTCCTGCCTCGACCTGTATCGCGGCCACGCGGCGGCGCACTCCGTACCAGCCGGCGACGAGCGCGGCGGCGATCAGCGGGAGACACAGCACGGTGGTACGTCCGGCGCCTCCGTCGGCGTACATCAGCACGAGCACGGAGACGAGGAAGCCGATGGTGACGATCTCGGTCCACGGTGAGCCGGGCAGCCGGTAACTCGGCCGGGACAGCTCGCCGTTCTGGGTCTTCCGCCAGAACAGCAGGTGGCAGAGCATGATCATGCCCCAGGTGGAGAGGATGCCGATCGCCGCGAAGTTCAGCACGATCTCGAAGGCGTCGGCGGGGACGACGAAGTTGAGGCCGACGCCGAGGACGCAGATGCCGCTGGTGAGCAGGATGCCGCCGTAGGGGACCTGGCTGCGGCTCATGTTGCCGGTGAACTTCGGTGCGGATCCCGACATCGCCATGGAGCGCAGGATGCGGCCGGTGGAGTACAGGCCGGAGTTGAGCGAGGACATGGCGGCGGTCAGGACGACGAGGTTCATCACGCCGCCCGCCGCCGGGATGCCGATGTTGGAGAGCACCGTGACGAAGGGGCTCTGCGCCGCGCTGTACTTGCTCCAGGGCAGGAGCATCGACAGCAGGACCACGGAGCCGACGTAGAAGAGGCCCACGCGCCACATGATCGAGTTGATCGCCTTCGGCATGATCTTCTCGGGGTTCTCGGTCTCTCCCGCCGCGACGCCGACGAGCTCGACGGAGGCGTAGGCGAAGACGACGCCCTGGATGATCAGCAGCATGGGCAGCAGACCGTTGGGGAAGATGCCGCCGTTGTCCGTGATCAGGGACGGGCCGGGGTTGTGGCCGTCCACGGGGTGCTGCGTGACCAGCAGGAAGATGCCGATCAGCATGAAGACGACCAGCGCGCTCACCTTGATGATGGCGAACCAGAACTCCAGTTCGCCGAACATTTTCACGGATATCAGGTTCACGGTGAGGACGACGGCGAGTGCGATGAGCGCGATCACCCACTGCGGGATGTCGGAGAACATGCCCCAGTAGTGCGTGTAGAGCGCCACCGCGGTGATGTCGGCGATCCCGGTGGTCGCCCAGTTCAGGAAGTACATCCAGCCCGCGACGTACGCGCCCTTCTCGCCGAGGAACTCGCGGGCGTACGACACGAACGCGCCGGAGGAGGGCCGGTACAGGACCAGTTCACCGAGCGCGCGGACGACGAGGAACGCGAAGATTCCGCAGACGGCGTAGGCGATGAACAGGGAGGGGCCGGCGTCGGCGAGGCGGCCGCCGGCGCCGAGGAAGAGGCCGGTTCCGATGGCGCCGCCGATGGCGATCATGTTGACGTGGCGGGACTTCAGGGACTTGCTGTAGCCGGCGTCTCCGGCGTCGACGTGCGCGGCCGGTTGCCCGGTGGGCAGGGTCTCTTCTTTGAGGAACTGCTCGCTCACGCTTCGGTTCCGCCTTCCGTGGGGGTGTCCGCGTGCGCGGGACGCACGATGTCGGTGAGGGTCGTCTCGACCCGGTCGAGGTGGTGGGACATGGCCTCCACCGCGTCGCCCTCGCTGCCGTCGATGAGTGCCTCGACGATCGCCCGGTGCTCGCGGTTGGACTGCTCGCGCCGGCCGCCGAGCTCGTTGAGGAAGGCCGACTGGCGGGCCAGCGCGTCCCGGATCTCCTCGATGACCCGGCGGAAGACCGGGTTCTGGGCGGCCTGGGCGACGGCGAGATGGAAGAGCGTGTCCATGGCGACCCACGCGGTGGTGTCGGTCTCGTGCTCCATGCGGTCCAGCAGGTGCGCCAGATGGTCGAGGTCCTCCGGCGTGCGCCGCGCGGCGGCGTACCCGGCCACCGGGATCTCGACGTGCCGACGGACTTCCAGCAGGTCACTGGCCGCGTAGTCGCCGAAGGTGGGGTCCTCGACGGCGCTGGCGACGACGAAGGTGCCCTTGCCGGTCTTGGAGACGGTCAGGCCCATGGTCTGCAGGGCCCGCAGGGCCTCGCGCAGCACGGGCCGGCTGACCTCGAGAAGACGGCACAGCTCCGCCTCGGAGGGGAGCTTGTCCCCCACCGCGTACTCACCACGCTCGATGGCGCTGCGCAGATGGCCGAGCACCGCTTCCATGGCGCTGATGCGCCGCGGGCCGGAACCACCTGTCTGGCTGTCTGACAGGTTCACGGGGGTGATCCTCCGGGGGACGAGAGGGAGCTGTCAAGGGGGTCGGTATTTAAATTTTCACGGGGCGTGATACCTGAATACCGGTATCACGCCCCGTGCTGGATCACGTGAGAGATCAGCCGAGTACGTCTGTGGCCAGCAGGCCGAACAGCAGAACACCGACAACGATCCGGTAGATCACGAACGCGTTGAACGAGTGCTTGGCGACGAACTTCAGCAGCCAGGCGATCGAGCCGTACGCCACCACGAACGACACGGCCGTGCCGACGGCCAGCGGGGCCACGCCCACCCCGGTGCCCAGCGCGTCCTTCAGCTCGTACAGGCCCGCGCCGGTCAGGGCGGGGATGCCGAGGAAGAAGGAGAGCCGGGTGGCGGCGACCCGGTCGAGGTCCAGGATGAGCGCGGTGGACATGGTGGCGCCGGAGCGCGAGAAACCCGGGAAGAGCAGGGCGAGGATCTGCGAACTGCCCACCAGCATCGCGTCCTTGAACGAGGTGTCGTCCTCACCGCGCTTGTGCCGGCCCATCTGGTCCGCCGCCCACATCACGCCGCTGCCGACGATCAGCGACCCGGCCACCACCCACAGGGAGGCGAGGGGGCCCTCGATGAGCGGCTTGGCGGCCAGGCCCACGATCACGATCGGGATGGTCGCGTAGATGACCCACCAGGCGAACTTGTAGTCATGGCTCGTGCGCTCCTCGCGGTCGCGCAGCCCACGGCCCCAGGCGGAGACGATCCGCACGATGTCCTTGAAGAAGTACACGAGGACGGCAGCGATCGCGCCGACCTGGATCACGGCGGAGAATCCCACGACGGCGTCGTCGTCGACGGGGATGTCCATGAGCCCCTCGGCGATCTTGAGGTGACCGGTGGAGGACACGGGCAGGAATTCGGTCACGCCCTCGATCGCTCCGAGGACGACGGCCTGACCGACGTTGATGACGCTCATGGGATCCAGTTCTGCTCAGAGAAGGAGTGCGGCGGGCACAGTCTTACTACACGGACGTGACGCCCCACGCCCACCCGGGGGTTCCCGCCGCCCACCCCCGCAGGGCCCCAGCCGCACCGGGACTCCCCGAACGCCGCGCCGCGGCCGCCGCTGCGGGCAGCGGGGCCCGGCACAGGATCGCCAACGCCGGTGGCCGTGAAGGGGCCGGGGAAACAGTGTCGCGCAGGGTCCCCACCACCCGGTCGGTCAGGTACGCGCAGGCGCACCGACGATCGCACGGATGATCACCAAGAGTCGGCTCACAACCACTTCTTACCTTCCCCGAGGCCTCGCCACGGTCGTCAGCCGGTGGACTGCGGCAGATCGCACACCGCCACGCCGCGCTCCCACAGGCTGCCCAGGACCAGCCGACCGTCGGCCTCGCAGACGCTGGTGACCATACGGAAAGGGGCGCGTCGCCGCTCCAGGTGGTGCAGGGTGCGGCCCTGCTCGTCGACGGCGAGGACGGCGGCGAGGCCCGGAGGCCGGAACGGCGCCCGTACGGCCACCTTCGCGGCGGCGGCACGGACGGCGGGGCCCCGGCGGTGCAGCAGCTCCAGCGGGGGGACGCGGGGCCCGGCGAGTGCCACCCAGATCGGTCCGCCCGGGCTGCGCCACAGGTTGTCCGGCTGCCCCGGCAGATCGTCGGCGAAGACCTCGCTGCGACCGGCCGTCGGTCCGGTGAGCCAGTAGCGGGTGAGCCGGCGGGTGCCGGTCTCGGCGACGACGAGAAAGGACTCGTCGGTTGCCGGCGCGATCCCGTTCGCGAACTGCAGCCCCTCCAGGAGGACTTCGGGTTCCTTGTCGCCGGCTGCGAGGCGCAGCAGCCGTCCGGTCGCGGTGTGCTCGACCAGGTCGCCGATCCACTGCTCCAGGGGGTAACTCCGGCTGGAGACCGTGAAGTAGATGCTGCCGTCGGACAGGGCGACCGCGTTGCTGCAGAACCGGAGCGGCTGTCCTTGCACCGAATCGGCGAGGACGTGCACGGTGCCGTCGTCGAGGCACACCCGCAGCAGGCCGCGCCGGGCATCGCAGACCAACAGGGCGTTGTCCGGGAGGAGTTCGAGCCCGAGGGGCCTGCCGCCGGTGTCGGCGAGCGTCTCGACCCGCACACGGGAGGGGTCCGCGACGCCGTCCAGGCGCAGGATGCGTCCGTCCTCGACTCCGGTCAGCACGCGGCCGCGCGTGTCGGCGACGACGTCCTCGGGGCCGTGACCGCCGATCGCGACGAGGCGTTGGGGCTGGAGGGCCTGAGGACGGTGGGCTGTGCGTAGGTGGGCCATGTCTGCGTAGGCTGCCGCGATCCGCGGGAGGGGGCAAGCGCGCCGCGCGCGGGCCCGGCGGCAGGCGTGACCGGATCGTTCCGGTGGAGGCCTGGATCGGGCCTGCTCCCCGGGCATCGGCGCAGACCAGAATGGGGGACATGAACCGAGCGCTGATCGTCATCGATGTCCAGGAATCCTTCCGTGCCCGCAAGGAGTGGGAGCAGGCCGCCAACCCCGAGATCGCGGATCCGGTCAACCGGCTGGTCCGCCTCGCCCGCGCGAGCGGCGACCTGGTGGTCTGGGTCCTGCACTCCGAGCCCGGCAGCGGAACCGTGTTCGACCCCGCCCTGGGTCACGTACGGCTGATGGAAGAACTGGAGCAGCCGCAGCCCGGCGAACCGGTCCTGCACAAGACCTCCCACAACGCCTTCACCACCACCAATCTGCAGCAGCGGCTGACCGAGGCCGGCGTGCGCGAGCTGTCGGTCTGCGGCATCCGCACCGAGCAGTGCGTGGAGACCACCACCCGGGTCGGCAGCGACCTCGGCTACCGGATGACCTTCGTGACCGACGCGACGACCACCAACCCGATCGGTGACCTCGGCGCGGATGCGATCATCGAGCGCACGGAGGCGGTCCTGCGCGACCGCTTCGCGCGGATCGCCACGGTGGCCGAACTGGAGGCGGAGAGGGGAGCATCCCAGGCGTGAGCCTTGTCGTCTTCTTCCTGCTGCCCGGCGTCCATCTGCTCGATCTGGCCGGTCCGGCCCAGGTCTTCAGTACGGCGGCGGGCTACGGGCTGCCCTACCGCATCGCCTACGTCGGCGAGCAGGAGCAGGTGCAAAGCGCCCAGGGACTGCCGCTGACCGCGCGGACCGAATGGCCGGATCTCGGCGCCGACGACCTCGTCATGGTGCCCGGCTGGCGGGCGCCCACCCTTCGGGGCGGCCCGCAACCGGGCCCGGCCACCCTGGAGCGTCTGCGCTCCCACCATGCCGCCGGCGGCACCGTCGCCAGCGTGTGCGCCGGAGCCGAGGCGCTCGGCCTCGCGGGACTGCTGGACGGGCGCCGATGCACCACCCACCACGAGCACCAGGACGAGCTGGCCACCCGCCATCCCCGCGCGATCGTGGTCCGCGACGTGCTGTTCACCACCGACGACCGGGTGGTGACGTCGGCGGGTATCGCCAGCGGCATCGACCTGGCGCTGCATCTGCTGGCCGTACGCCACGGCGCGGCGAGCGCCGCCCAGGTGGCGCGGAACATGGTCGTCTACGCCCGCCGCAACGGCCACGAACCGCAGGCCAGCGCCATGCTGCGGCACCGATCCCATCTGGACGACACGGTCCACCGCGTCCAGGACCTCATCGACGCGCGGTTCGCCGAGCAGCTTCCGCTGGCCCGGCTGGCGTCCTCCGTCGGCGTCAGCGAGCGCACGCTGACCCGGCTGTTCCACCGCGCCGCCGACGGCCTCACCCCGCTGCGCTACCAGCAGATGCTCCGGCTGGAGCGCGCCGAGCACCTGATCAGCCATGGTGCGACGGTGGAGGGCGCGGCCCGCGAGGTCGGTTTCGAGGACGCCCGGATGCTGCGCCGCCTGCGGCAGCGGGCGCCCTCCGCGAGGTCCGGCGAGGCCGCACTGAACTGACCGCGGCCGGGCCGGCGCGTCACGCCGAACGGTCCTCCCACTCCTGCCTCAGCTGCCCTCATCTGGGAACTCGTCCGGGTGTCACGGTCGTGACGGACGGTCGTGAAGGGCCGGAGGAGGAGGTGCGACGCGATGCGAGGCAATGGCAGGCCGACACAGCGGAGCGGGCACGGGGCGGGCAGGCCGTCGGGACAGCACGACGGGCAGCCAACGCGCGGCCGATGGCTGTGGCGGTGGCGCAGGAATCCGTTGCGGCGACGCGACGACGTCGTCGAAGGGTGGGTCGTCCTGGGCGTATGGACGGCCATCGCGGTCGGTGCCCCCTTCACCGGCACGGTCTGCGCGCACTCCGCCGAGGACGCCTTCGCCCGGCAGCGCGCCGATCGGCACCCCGTGCAGGCCGTGCTGATGGACAACACGTCGAGCCCGGTACGGGCCGGCTGGGAGGGTACCCGGGTCCGCGCCACGGTCCGCTGGACGGCCGACGGCACCACGCGCACCGACCGGACAATGATCGATGCGGGACATCGGGTCGGCTCCGAGGTCAAGGTCTGGGTGAACGGTCAGGGCCGGCTCGTCACCCGCCCTCCGTCCGCGACGGAGAGTTCCGTGCAGGCCGACGCGCTCGGCCTGCTGGCCGCGACGGCGTTCGCCGCGCCGGTCTACGCCGGCGGACGCGTCCTGCGCCGTCAGCTGGACCGCCGCCGGATCGACGAGTGGGGCAGGGCGTGGGACCGGGTAGGGCCGCAGTGGGGACGGGAGAAGCGGTGAGCGGTTGCGCCCCGGGCTTCGGCGCTCCGACCCGGTGGCGCCGGCCGCACGGCCTCGTGGCGCGCAGCCGTACTCGTGCCGCGGCGCACCGGCTCTTACCGGTGCACCGGAGCGTCAGCCGACCGCGTCCCCGGGCGACACCCGGTGTGCCTCCAGGTCCGGGGAAGCCAGCAACTCGGCGATCAACGCCTCGGACCCGCCGATGTAGGTGCTCACCAGGTCGACGTCGCCGCCCAGGCACCAGGCGCGATCCTCGGGCCACCACAGATCGGGCAGCTCGGCGAACTCGTCCAGGGACACCGGCGAGACGGCTTCGGCCAGCGTTCCGGCGAGCAGTACCTCGTCCCGGCCGGGGGTCTCGAAGGAGGGCAACAGATCGAAGTCCCAGCGGCCGTAGCCGTTCCACAGCCCGAACCAGCAGCGCTCGGGGTTCCGCGTGTGCCGGGCCAGGACGGGGATCAGCGCCCGGGCGACACCGGGCGGGGTGGGACCCTCCGCCGCGTGTTCGTCCCAGACACCGGGCAGGCCGTAGTCGGCGGCGTTCTGATAGTCCCGGTCGGTCCCGATCAGCTCATGCCAGTTCGTGCCCGGCGCGACCTCACGGCCGTAGGCGGCGCCCACCGTCGACCACCGCACCGGCCGCTCCCCCAGTGACGCCGGATGCAGCACCCTCGCGTAGGCGGCGAACCCCGGCGCGGCGACACCCGCCACCGTGCCGAAGGCGCCGTTCCCAGGGGCACGTTCGGTCAGCCAGCGGGCCGGGCCGAGATCGTCGGTCCGCACGCGCAGGCGTCCGTACCGTTCGGGAGCGGGTTCTCGGTGCACCATTCCATAGCTGTCCACCCGCCGAGTCTGCCTGATTCCGCCGCCGGGCCGGGTGTCCGCGTTGCTACCAGCCCTTCTCGAACAGCCACCGCACATCGGCGATGCGCTCCTCGTCGCGGCGGTAGAAGGTGCGGCTGCTGATCCTGGTGGCCCGCAACAGTCCTATTCCGGCGAGGAGTTCGAGGTGTGCGCTGGCCACCGGGCGGCTCACTCCCAGCTTGTCGGCGACCGACTGGGAGCAGACGCCGTCGGTGACGGGGTCGGCGTGGGGCTGCGGTGGGAAGTGCGTGGCGGGGTCCCGGAGCCACTCCAGGATGTCCAGCCGTCTCTCGTTGCTCGGCACCCTCAGCATCTCTTCCCCCTCGGTCGGTCCGGCACCGCGCCGTACGGTCACTGTCTCGCGGCCGGGGGCCGTGTGCCCAGGCCTCAGCGGCCCCGGTCGGGGGCCGAACGGGCAGGGCCGGATGGGCCGTTCGGCCCCCGGCGTGCGCCGTCACGCGCGAAGGGACCCGGCCGCGCCTGGCGACCGGGCCCCTCCTCATGCGTTCAGTCCTTCGTCACCTGCTCAGCGGTGGCTGAACCACGACATGGCGGGCAGCGCCTTGTCGTCGAAGCCGAACAGGGCCTGGTTCTCCCAGCCGTTGCCGGAGGTGGCGTCGGCCGGGTCCCAGCCGTTGCCGGTGACCGCCGTCCAGGTGGCCTCCCAGTAGAAGACACCGAGGCCGCGTCCGTTCGGGACGGCCTCCACGATGCTCGCCACGTCGTTCATCCACGCCGTCTGCCCGGCCGTCGAGGCCGCGTAGCCGGAGACCAGTTCACCGGTGGTGTCGATCTGGTTGACGAGCGAGTCGTCGCTGTCGAGACGGAAGGGGTAGGCCGTCTCGGCGATGAACACGGGCTTGCCGTAGCGGGAGGCGACGTCGTCGAGCGTGGTCTGCGCCGCGGCGAGCGTGCCGTGCCAGTAGCCGTAGTACGACAGGCCGATCGCGTCGTAGTTGATCCCGTACGTCTTCGCGTTGTCGAACCACCAGCGGACGGTGGCGTCGTCACCCGCGTTGGCCAGGTGCAGGGCCACCACGGTGGAGGAGGAGACCGCCTTGGCCGCGCTGTAGCCGGAGTTGAGCAGCCCGGCGAGTTGCGACCAGTTGTCGGTGGAGCCCTCGGACCAGAGCATGCCGCCGTTGATCTCGTTGCCGACCTGCACCATGTCGGCGGTGGTGCCCTGCGCCTTGAGGGCGTTCAGGACGTCGTACGTGTGGTTGTAGACGTCCGTCTTGAGCTGGCTGTAGGTGTGTCCGGACCAGGCTGCGGGCTTGGTCTGCTTGCCCGGGTCGGCCCAGGTGTCGGAGTAGTGGAAGTCGACCAGCAGCTTCATGCCCTGCGCCTTGATGCGCTTGGCCATGGCGAGGACGCGCGTCTTGTTGTTGTAGCCGTCGGCGGGGTTAACCCAGACCTTCAGGCGCGCGTAGTTCATGCCGGAGGACTTCAGGACGGTGAGCGCGTCACTCGTGGTGCCGGAGCTCGTCTTGTACACGCCGCCCAGCGCCTCGCTCTTGGCGAGGGAGGAGATGTCGGCGCCCTTGATGCTCAGGCCCGTCGCGCCGGAGGCGAACGTCAGGTCGTCGACGTTGATCCAGTTGCCCGCGTTGGCATCGGAGTTGATGCTGATCGTGCACTGGTTGTTCGTCACCGCGATGGAGGTGACGATCCGGACCCAGCCGCTGCTGGACACCGGCAGCCCGGTGCGCTGCTCGGTGCTGCCGCAGTTCTTCAGCGCGATGTACGCCGAGTTCTGGCCGCCGCCGGAGCGGACCCAGGCGGTGAGGGTGTAGTTCCCGTTGGTCAGCCCGGAGAGGTACTGGTACGTCTCCACCTTGTAGGCGGCGGACGAGTAGTGGGTGAGGCGGTAACTGCCGCTGTGGCCACCGGACTCGGTGAAGGAGGCGGCGTTCTGGCCGCCCGCCGAGTACGTCGACCAGCCGGTCGGCGTGGCGGTGCCGGTGCCGTTCGACTCGAAGCCGCCGTTGGTGAGCGTGGAGGCGGCCTGGGCGGTGGTGACCGGCAGAGTGACAAGGGCCAGCCCCGCGAACAGCGGTATCAGCAGGGCCCGTAGAGCGCGTCTCGCGTGGAACATCGTCGTCCCTTCGACGAAGGTGGGGAGACTGGGGGTGTGGGGCGGCGCCGCGCCCGAAGGTCGGGGCCCGGCGCCGCCCGTCCGACCGGATGTCCCCCCAGGAGTCCGGTCGGGGTCTTGTGGGCGGGGATCAGCCGTCGAGTCGTACGACCCTGACGGCTCCCGCGGGCACGGACAGGCGCCCGGCGGCGCGTTCGCCGGTGAGCAGTTCCGTGCCGTGCGCGTCGAGGGGCACCTTGGCGTCGAGCGCGGAGTGGTTGATCGCGAACAGGAAGGTGCCCGACTCGCCGGTGCGGTGCACCAGTTCGACGTCGCGGGGGAGGTCGGCCCGTGGCGCGAGACGGGCGTCGTCGGCGGCCCAGCCGATGAGGGCGTCCAGCCCCTGCGCGGCCAGTCGGGTGGAGACGTACCAGGCCGAGCCCTTGCCGTGCCGGTGCCGGGTGATGGCGGGATGGCCGGCGGTCAGACCGTCGGCGTACGTCCACACGGTCTCGGCGCCGCGCGGCACCACGAACTCGGTCCACACATCGCCGCTGAGCTCGGAGCCGTCGGGGCCGGTGATGCGGACGCGGTCGTCCTTGAGCAGCGGCGAGAACTCCTCGACGGTCAGGCCGAGTACGTCGCGCAGGGGGCCGGGGTAGGGACCCTCGTGCACGGCGTCGTGCTCGTCGACGATGCCGGAGAAGTACGAGACGACGAGGGTGCCGCCGTTCTCGACGTACTCCCTGAGGTTGTTCCCGGCGGCCTCGGTCATCAGGTACAGCGCGGGCACGACGACAAGGGGATAGGCCGACAAGTCGGCTTCCGGGTGGGCGAAGTCGACGGTCAGGTGGCGGTCGTAGAGCGCCTCGTAGAACGCGTCGGCGCGCTCGCGCGGGTCGTGGTCCTCGCTGGGGCGCCAGTCGAGGGTCTGCGCCCACCAGGAGTGCCAGTCCCACAGGACGGCCACGTCGGCCTGGGTGCGGGTGCCCCGGACGGTGCTCAACGAGTCGAGGGAGGCGCCGAGTTCGACCACCTCGCGCCACACCCGGGAGTCCGTGCCGGCGTGCGGCAGCATCGAGGAGTGGAACTTCTCGGCGCCGCGCCGGGACTGGCGCCACTGGAAGAACATGGCGCCCTCGGAGCCGCGCGCCACATGGGCGAGGGAGTTGCGGGCCATCTGGCCCGGGGCCTTCGCGGGGTTGCGGGCCTGCCAGTTGACGCCCGAGGTGGAGTGTTCGAGCAGCAGCCAGGGGGCGCCGCCGGCCACCGAGCGGGTGAGGTCGGCGGCCATCGCGAGGTTCACATGGGTGCGGCGGCCGTCGGTGATCAGGTAGTGGTCGTTGGTGACCAGGTCGACCTCGCGGCCCCAGGCCCAGTAGTCGACGGAGTCGCACTGGCTGAGCGCGGTCATGAAGTTGGTGGTCACCGGGATGCCGGGCGAGAGGCGGTGCAGGATGTCCCGCTCGGCCACGAAGTTCTCGCGCATGGTGGCGTCGGCGAACCGCTTGTAGTCCAGCGCCTGGGCGGGGTTGCCGACGGTGGGAGTCGTCCGTGGCGGGTTGACCTGCTCGAAGTCCGTGTAGCGCTGGCCCCAGAAGGCGGTCCCCCAGGCCTCGTTGAGCGCCTCGACGGTCTCGTACGTCGCGCCCAGCCAGCGGCGGAAGTGCGCGGCGCAGGAGTCGCAGTAGCAGGCGGAGACGGGGACGCCGTACTCGTTGTGGACGTGCCACAGGGCGAGCGCCGGGTGGTCGGCGTACCGGGTGGCGAGCCGCGTGGTGATGTCGGCGGCTGCGGCGCGGTAGTCGGCGTTGCTGTGGCAGATGGCGCCGCGCGAGCCGAACTCGTAGCGGGTGCCGTCGGCGGCCACCGGCAGCGCGTCCGGGTGCTCGCGGTAGAACCACACCGGCGGGGCGACCGTCGGGGTGCCGAGGTCGGCGCGGATGCCGTTGTCGTGGAGCAGGTCGAGCAGCCGGTCGAGCCAGCCGAAGTCGTGGGCGCCGCGCTCGGGCTCGAGCATCGCCCAGGAGAAGATCCCGACGCTCACCATCGTGACGCCCGCCTCGCGCATCAGCCGGACGTCTTCGTGCCAGACGTGTTCCGGCCACTGCTCAGGGTTGTAGTCCCCTCCGAAGGCGAGCCGGGTGAGGCCCTTCGGGGTGGTCTCCGGCATGGATCTCTCCCGTGAAGTCGATCATTTGGGAACGTGCACACACATCGCCGACGGCGAGAGCCCAACATAACCGCACAGCAACAACCATTGACAAGTGTCCGGGATGTTTCTCTACTGTGAACGCTCACAGACACAGCGCAGGTCTTTGCGCCAAGCATTGATCCTGGTTATGTGAACGCTCACAGAAGCATGGCAGGCCTCCGCAGCAGGCGGAGACCCAGGTCAGGGGAGAACGATCCATGCCCAACACGAAGCTCAGCCGCCTCGTGGCCACCGCCCTCGCCGTCACGCTCGGCGCCACCGCCCTCGCCGCTTGCGGCTCGTCCGACAAGGACAGCGACAGCGACGCCCAGTCCGGGCCCGCCTCGCTGACCTACTGGACCTGGACCCCGGGCATGGACAAGGTCGCGGACCTGTGGAACAAGGGGCCGGGGAAGAAGCAGCAGATCACGGTGACCGTGAAGAAGCAGGCGTCCGGCGACACGCTGGTCACCAAGATCCTCACGGCGCACAAGGCGAAGAAGGCCCCGGACCTGGTCCAGGCCGAGTACCAGGCGCTGCCGACCCTGGTCAGCAATGACGCCCTGGCCGACATAGCGGGCGACGTGAAGGACGCGAAGTCCGACTTCGCCGACGGCGTCTGGCAGCAGACCACGCTCGGCACGGACGCGGTCTACGCGATCCCGCAGGACATCGGTCCGATGATGTTCTACTACCGCCAGGACCTCTTCAAGAAGTACGGCCTGAAGGTTCCGACGACCTGGGACGAGTTCGCCGAGACCGCCCGCGCTCTGAAGAAGAAGGCCCCCGAGAAGGACCTGACCACCTTCTCCGCCAACGACTCCGGCCTCTTCGCCGGTCTCGCCCAGCAGGCCGGTGCCAAGTGGTGGACGACCTCGGGCGAGAAGTGGAAGGTCGGCATCGACGACGCGGCGTCGAAGAAGGTCGCCGACTTCTGGGGCGGCCTCGTCAAGGAGGGCGCGATCGACAACCAGCCGATGTACACGCCGTCCTGGAACAAGGCGCTGAACACCGGCAAGCAGATCGCCTGGGTCAGCGCGGTCTGGGCGCCCGGCACCCTGACCACGGCGGCCCCCGACACCAAGGGCAAGTGGGCGATGGCCCCGCTGCCGCAGTGGTCCGCCTCAGAGAAGGTCACCGGCAGCTGGGGCGGCTCCTCCACGGCCGTCACCACGGACTCGAACCACAAGGCGGCCGCCGCGAAGTTCGCCGCCTGGCTGAACACCGACCCCGAGGCGCTGACCGCGCTGGCGAAGGAGGGCGGCATCTACCCCGCCGCCACGACCGCGCAGACCAGTGACGCCTTCGCCCAGCCGCCGGCCTTCTTCTCGAACCAGTCGGACTTCTACGCCCGGGCCTCCGAGATCGCGAAGTCCACGGCGCCCTCGGCCTGGGGCCCGAACGTGAACGTCGCCTACACGACCTTCAAGGACGCGTTCGGCGCCGCCGCCAAGAACAAGTCGGACTTCTCCGCCGCCCTGACCAAGATGCAGGGTGACACGGTCGCCGACCTCGAGAAGCAGGGCTTCGAGGTCGCCGAGTGACCACGGCACGCCGGAAGTCGTACGGGGTCAGGACGGCCCCGTACGCTTTCCTCCTCCCCGCGACGATCCTGTTCGCCCTGTTCTTCGCGCTGCCCATCGGGTACGCGCTCTGGCTCAGCCTCCACAAGGTGCACGTCTCGGGCCTCGGTCTGGGCTCGGGTGCCCGCAAGGAGGTCTGGGCCGGCCTGGAGAACTACAAGGACGCCCTGAGCGACTCCGAGCTCCTCGACGGCGCGCTGCGCGTGGTCGGCTACGGTGCCATCGTGGTCCCGGTGATGCTCGGGCTCGCCCTGCTCTTCGCGCTGATGCTCGACACGGACAAGGTGCGGCTCGCGCCCTTCACCCGGCTCGCGATCTTCCTGCCGTACGCCATCCCCGGCGTCGTGGCGGCGCTGCTGTGGGGCTTCCTGTACCTGCCGGACGTCAGCCCGTTCTACTTCATCCTCGACAAGCTGGGGATGCCGCAGCCGGACCTGCTGGACGGCGGCCCGCTCTACCTCGCGCTGTCGAACATCGCGGTCTGGGGCGGCACCGGCTTCAACATGATCGTCATCTACACCTCTCTCAAGGCCATCCCGGTCGAGGTGTACGAGGCGGCGAAGCTGGACGGTGCCACGCCACTGCAGGTCGCGCTGAAGATCAAGATCCCGATGGTGGCGCCCTCGCTGGTGCTCACCTTCTTCTTCTCGATCATCGCGACGCTCCAGGTGTTCAGCGAGCCGACCACCCTCAAACCGCTCACCAACTCCGTTCCCACGACCTGGAGTCCGCTGATGAAGGTGTACCAGGACGCCTTCGGCAAGGGCGACATCTACGCGGCCGCCGCGGAGGCGACGATCATCGCCCTCGCCACGCTCGTCCTGTCCTTCGGATTCCTGCGCGCCGCGAACTCCCGTAACAAGCAGGAGGAAGCACGATGAGTTCTCTTGCCACCGGCGACATCCGCAAGGCCGCCCCGGCGGCCGGCACCACGCCCGGCACCGCCCAGGGCCCGCCGCTGCGCCGCCGGATCGCACTCGTCCCCACCCTCACCCTGCTGCTGGGCGCGCTGTACTGCCTGCTGCCGGTCGCCTGGGTGGTGATCGCGGCCACCAAGTCGGGCCGTGAGCTGTTCTCGACGTTCACGTTCCTGCCGGGCACCGGCTTCACCCAGAACGTCAAGGATCTCAACGCCTACCGCGACGGCGTCTACTGGAAGTGGATGGGCAACTCCGCCCTCTACGCGGGCCTGGGCGCCCTCCTGTCGACGGCCGTCTCGGCGCTCAGCGGTTACGCCCTCGCCGTCTACCGCTTCCGCGGCCGCGAGACCGTCTTCAGCGTGCTCATGGCGGGCGTGCTGATGCCGCCGGTGATCCTCGCGATCCCGCAGTACCTGCTGCTGGCCAAGGCGGACATCACCGACTCGTACGCCTCCGTGCTCCTGCCCCTCATCCTCTCCCCGTACGGCGTGTACCTCGCCCGGATCTACGCGGCCGCGGCCGTGCCCGGTGACGTGGTGGAGGCCGGGCGGATGGACGGGGCGAGCGAGTGGCGGATCTTCACGCGGATCGCGCTGCCGATGATGGTGCCCGGACTGGTGACGGTGTTCCTGTTCCAGTTCGTGGCGGTCTGGAACAACTTCCTGCTGCCGTACATCATGCTCAGTGACGACGAGAAGTTCCCGATCACACTGGGCCTGTTCACCCTGCTGGAGCAGGGCGCCAACACCCCCGCCCTGTACACGCTGGTCATCACCGGCGCTCTGCTGGCGGTGCTCCCGCTGATCGCCCTGTTCCTGGTCATCCAGCGGTTCTGGAGCCTCGACCTGCTGTCCGGGGCCGTAAAGTCATGACCATGAGCAACACGGGGGGCAGGCGCAAACCGCCGACGATCCACGACGTGGCGCGTGAGGCGGGGGTCTCGCGCGGCACCGTGTCACGGGTGCTCAACGGCGGCCACTATGTGAGCCCCGCCGCCCAGGAGGCGGTCAACGCCGCCATCCACCGCACGGGTTACGTGGTGAACCGGCACGCCCGCTCGCTGATCACCGGGCGTTCCGACTCGATCGGCTTCCTGCTGACCGAGCCTCAGGAGCGGTTCTTCGAGGACCCCAACTTCAATGTCCTGCTGCGTGGTTGCACGCAGGCGCTGGCCGCCCACGACGTCCCGCTCCTGCTGATGCTCGCCGGGACCGAGGACGAACGGCGGCGTATAACGCGGTACATCACCGCGGGTCACGTCGACGGCGTGCTGCTGGTCTCCAGTCACTCCGGCGACCCGGTCGCCGAGGAACTGCGCGAGGCCGGGGTGCCGCTGGTCGCCTGCGGCAAGCCGATCGGCCTGGGTTCCAAGGTGAGTTACGTCGCCGCGGACGACCGTGACGGCGCCCGCGACATGGTCCAGCACCTGTTGTCGCTGGGCCGTCGCCGCATCGGCATGGTCACGGGTCCGCTCGACACCCCCGGTGGCGTCGAGCGTCTGGCGGGCTACCGCGAGGTGCTGTCCGCCGCGGGCATCGAGGCCGACGACCGCCTCATCGCCTCCGGCGACTACAGCCGGGCCAGCGGTGAGGCCGGCGCCGAGCAGCTCCTCGCGCGGGTCCCGGACATGGACGCCGTCTTCGTGGCCTCCGACCTGATGGCGCAGGGCGTACTGGCGGCCCTGCGCAAGGCCGGGCTGCGGGTGCCGGAGGACGTGTCGGTCGGCGGCTTCGACGACTCCCCCGCCGCGACGGCGGCCAACCCCGCCCTCACCACCATCCGCCAGCCCTGGGACCGCATCAGCAACGAGATGGTGCGCGTCCTGCTTGCCCAGATAGGGGGCGAGGACCCGGCGGCGGTGATCCTGCCGACGGAACTGGTGCGGCGGCAGTCGACCTGAGCGAGTGGTGGGCGGCAGCGGCCGTGTCGCCCACCACCGTCGGCCAAGGCGTCGACCGGTCAGGATCGAAGAAGCCACCGGGCACTCCGCGGACCTAACGTGAAGGAGCCGACGACAACACGTCGGCACGCCGGACAGCGGCACCCCGACACGCACTCCCTAGGAGACGTCATGACCGACGGCCTGAAGACCATCATCTACCCCGTCAAGGACCTCACCCGGACGAAGGCCCTGTTCAGCGCGCTGCTGGGGGTGGAGCCGTACGCGGACGAGCCCTACTACGTGGGCTACAAGGACGCCGGGCAGGACGTGGGTCTGGACCCCAACGGGCACGCCAAGGGGATGACCGGACCCGTTCCCTACTGGCACGTCACCGACATCCGGGCGACGCTGGCGGGTCTCGTCGAGGCCGGCGCCGAGCTGCTGCAGGACGTCCAGGACGTGGGCGGCGGCAAGCTGATCGCCTCGGTCAAGGACGCGGACGGCAACCTGGTCGGCATCACGCAGGACCCGCCCACCGCCTAGCCCGACCATTGCATGCAGCTGCACTAATTGCATACTCAACGAATGGCCGGATCTCTGTTATCGTTCAGATATGGCAGCGAAGACGGCCGGTACGCGGCTTGAGGAGCGGTGGCGGGACATCCTGTCGGTGCACGCGCGCACCATGTGCGAGATCGACCGCGTGCTGCATCCGTACGGCCTCGGCGCCAGCGACTTCGAGGTGCTCGACATCCTGGCCTCCGAGGCTGCCGCCGCGCCGGGCGAGCAGTGCCGGGTGCAGAACATCGTCGGCCGGGTGCACCTGAGCCAGAGCGCCTTGTCCCGCCTGATCGGCCGGCTGGACAAGGACGGCCTGGTGGAGCGCAGCGTCTGCCAGGAGGACCGCCGTGGCGTGTGGGTCGCGCTCACCCCGAAGGGCCGCGACCTGCACACGGAGGTCCGCCCCCTGCAACGCGCCGCCCTCGCCCGCATGCTGAACGACTAGCGGCCGCACGGCGGCGCACCGGCCCCGACCAGGGCCGTACGGCCCGCGGAGCGGCCCTAGAGGGCCACCTCGGCGCCGTCCTCCAGCACCTCGACGCCTGTCTCCGTGACCCGGGCACGGGCCTCCGAGTCCGGGTCAAGCAGCGGGTTGGTGTTGTTGAGGTGCGTGTAGATCCGGCGCACGCGGGGGTGGCGGGCCAGAGCGGCCAGGCTGCCCTGCGCCCCGGAGACCGGGAGGTGCCCCATCGCGGCCTGCCCGGCGGGGGCGCGCACCGCACCGCCCATCTCGTCGGCCGCGTAGAACGTGCCGTCCAGAAGTACGCAGTCCGCCGTGGTCAGCAGCCCGTCCAGCGCCGGGGTCCACCGGGCCACGCAGGGTGCGTACACGAGCACTCCCCCGGTGGCCAGGTCCTCGATCCGGTACGCCGTCACCCACCGCGTGTCCTCGGCCGCACCGGACACGTACTTGGGGATCTTGGATCCGATCGGGTGCGCGGTGACCACAAGACCCCCCGACAGGACGAAGCCGCCCTCGGCCAGGCTGTCCGCCCACACCCACGGGGCGTAGCGGTCCAGCATGCCGCGCAGCGGTGCCAGCGTGGCCAGGACCGCCGGCGGGGCGTAGACCGTGAGGTCGGCACCGCCGCGCAGGATGGTCAGCCCCATGACGTGGTCGGCCTCGGCGTCGGTCAGCAGCACCCCCCGTACGGGCGTGTCCCTGGGCCCGGGTCCCGGTGCGAGCACGGGGGCCGCGATGAGCTGCGTACGGATGTCGGGTGAGGCGTTGAGCAGCCACCAGTCGCGGGCGTTGCCGCTGACGGCGACGCACTCCTGCGTGCGCGCGGGCAGCTTGCCGTCGCGGGCCGCCGCGCACAGCGCGCAGGCGCAGTTCCACTGCGGGAAGCCGCCCCCGGCGGCCGTGCCCAGCAAGGCGACTCTCACAGCGATCCCACCTCTCCGTATCGGACCGTTCCCCGCAGGATGTTTCCCTGTCGGAGGGCCTCGAATACGCGGCGGCACGGCCCGTGGGCGAGCACTGCCGGGGGGTGTCCTTTCAAGCCCCGCAGGAGCCGCTGACCGGTGCCGGGTTCACAGCTGGGGGCGGGCCAACAGGGTGCGTACGCCCTCCGAGTTGAGCGTCAGGCCGTGCGCGGAGCCGGCGTCGATGGTGAGCGAGAGGTCACCGGACGGCCATTGGGAGGCCAGCGCGCCCAGCGGCACCAGCCGGTAGCGCGAGACGAAGGGCAGCAGCCCGGCCATCTCCACTTCCGACGTGAACACCGGCACGACCTGCTCACCGCTGTCCTGCTCCAGCACGGGCAGCGCGACGGCCGACGGGTCGGTGGCGTCCGCGTCGCCCGCGTCGTCGGGCACCGGAATGAGCACCTCGCTGTCCGCGAGCGTGTTCAACGCCTCCGTGTCCTGTGTGTGGACCGCGAGGGTGTCCAGCGCCTCCTGCGCGGGCGTCGCGGGTGCGGTGTGGTTGTTCGAGGACGTATCCATGGCAGATCCCGGGGGTAGTACGGACGGGCCGCCCAGGACACGATCATCACGATCCGCCCCGGGCACACCCTCGTCGCGTACCCGGGCGCACCGTGGGCATGCCTGCGGTCTTCGCGACGGGGCTCGACCAGCGGGCCCCTCGCTCAGGGCAGCAGCGGAATGTGGTCCGAAGGCAGGCCGAGGCGGTCACAGCCGACGCGTCGGTGCAGTGGCTCGGCCATGGTGGGGCCGATATGGGACCAGTACGTGGCCGCGTCACGGAAGTAGCGCTGCATCCGCTCGCCGTCTCGCGCGTGACGGGAGCCCGCCGTGCGGAAGAGGATGCCCTGCAGCACGTCCCAGGCCATGCGTCCGGCGGTGAGGAAGACGAGCGCCAGCCGGTTGTCCTCGGCGGCGGTGAAGGGGGCCTCGCCCGAGACGTTGCGACGGCAGGTCTCCATCCACTCCTCGGCGGTGTGCTGGAGAGCCGCCTCGGCCGCGTGGATGGCGCCCAGCGCCTCACCCAGGTGCCGCTGGTAGTCGTGCAGTTCGGACCGGGTGCGGGTCGGGTCGGCGATCAGCGGGCGTGCGGCGACGATCCTCGCGTACTCGTCGGCGGCCGCGTGGGCGATGCCGGTCATGATGGCGGCCAGTTCCCCGTGGAAGAAGCTGGCCGCGCGACCGGCGTACATGGGGTTGCCGTGCAGCCGGGACCCGGCGGTGCCGCCCTCGACGGGCAGGTCGAGCAGGCTCACCTCGCGGGTCAGGTGGGTGGGGATACGGGCCCGGTCCAGGCGGATGCTGTTCGAGCCGCTGCCGCGCAGGCCGAGGACGCCCTGCCAGTCGTCGAGCACCGTCCAGACGGCGCGGGGCGCGACGAACAGCACGAACGGTCCCGGCGGGTCGCCCTCCTTCTCGGGGGCGCGCAGCGTCTGGCCGACGTAGTGCGTGGAGTACGGGGAGCCGGAGGCGTACGGCCAGGTGCCGTCGAGCATCACATGGTGGTCGCCGTCGGGCTGTGCGACACCGATGGGGGTGGCGGTGGACGCGGCCCGGAACTCGCCGTCGCCGCCGAAGATCTCGTCCTGCGCCCGCTCGTCGAAGACCGTGGTGACCTGCAGGACATGAGCGGCGGCGAGCGAGAGGGCCCAGCCCGTGGAGGGGCAGCCGCGAGCGATTTCGGTCACCACGCGGTAGAACGTCGGCAGGCCGAACTCGTAGCCGCCGTACCGGCGTGGCTGCAGTATCCGGTAGAAGCCGGAGCGCAGGAAGTCGTCGTGCGTCTGTTGCGGATAGCGCGTCAACCGCTCGGTCTCCGGCTGGCGTTCCAGCAGTGCGGGGCGAAGCGCCACGGCCCGCTCGACGATGTCACGTTCGGTCAGACCGGGTTCGGGAGCCGCGATCACAGTGCCTGCCTCCTGACGGGCGGGCCGTCCGCCGATGGCCCGATACGAGCGATTGAACATGGCAGCGGGCGGGCGTGTACCGACTCGAAAGCGCCAATCAGGTCAGGCCCTCGGGCCCGGGAGCGCGAACACGCTCCCGGGCCCGGGGGCCTCTCGCCGCGCCCTACTTCAGGTACGGTCCGGCGGTCCCGATCCTGCCGGGACCGTTCAGCACGTACACCCGCAGGTTGCCCTTGCCCGGTGCCGCCACGGACAGCGTGCCGTTGGAGACGGTCTTCGCATCACCGGTGACGGCGTCCGTGTAGGTGCCGTTCGGGATGCCGGTGTACGTCGCGTCGCCGGTGACCGTGACGAGTGCGAAGCTGTCCGTACTCCCGCTGGTGTAGCGGCGCTTGAAGGCTATCGAACCGCTGACGCCGTCGGTGGAGTACTGGCCCATTTGCAGGGCCGGGATCGCCCTGCGGATACGGTTCAGCCGCTGGAGGTGCTTGACCAGGGGCTGGGCCAGCGTCGTGGCGACCTCTCCGCTCGCCGAGTCCACCGTCCCGAAGTCGGAGGCCGTGACGGACCCGGCGAGGTGATCGCCGTAGTAGGCACGCCCGGTGGACGCCAGCGGGCAGGTCGGGCCGCAGTCGATCTGCTTGCCCTTCTGGAACTCGATCTCCGAGCCGTAGTAGAGCGTGGGGATACCGCGGAAGGTCCACATCAGCGCCATGTTCTCGGCCCAGGCGTCGGTGCCTCCGCTGTAGCGGGTGCTGGACTTGTTCGGGCCGTAGTCGTGGCTGTCGACGTAGACGACGTTGTACGTGGCGTCGTTGACGGAGTCGTCGGAGTCCTTGCCGTTGCTGTAGGCGTTCTGCGCGTCGCCGAAGTTCATGTGCATGCGCATGTCGATGATGTTCATGCCGGAGAACTGGCTGTGGTCCGGTGTGTGGTAGCTGTTCCCACTGAGGAAGGCGTTCGTCGACGTCGGCTGGTTTCCGGTGCCGAGTTGCTCCTCGTAGTTGTACTGCTCGATGGCCGCTGTCGCGTCGTCCGCGCTGTACTCCTTGCGCTCCTTCCAGGTGAAGAACTGCGCCGAGTGGTTGACCGAGCCGCGGTTCCACTTGTCGTTGACGAACGCGCCGACCTCGCCGAAGACGAAGAAGTTCTTGGCGGCGTCCGTGCCGAACTTCTGGGTGACGCGGTCGTAAATGGCGGGCAGGAAGCGGCGGTTCCAGGTGACGCGCGGAATGTGCACGGCGGTGTCGATGCGGAAGCCGTCGACGCCCATGTCGATGTACTTGTCGTAGGCGCCGATGAGGTAGTTCTGCACGGGTGTCGATTCCGTGTTGAAGTCGGCCAGGTCCTCGTGCAGCCAGCAGGACCGCGAGTCCTCACCCTCCCAGTTCCCGATCCAGCACTGGTGGTAGTACGTCTTCGGGAACATGCCCGACGTGGGGCTGGGCCACTGACAGTTGTAGAGCGTGTAACCCTCGGCGCTCTTGGCACCGGTCGGCTTGCCCCAGTTGACACAGGTGTTGCCGGACGGTTCGGCCGTGGACCACAGGTCGCCGTTGTAGTACGACTTCCCGGACTTGGGCTCGACGGTCAGGCCGTCGTACTCGAAGCCCTCGTTCTTCTCGTCGTAGTACCAGCTCCACTGGGAATCGCGCACGCCGTACACGGTAGGCGTGAACAGGCCCTTGGCGCCCCAGCGGGAACTGTGGTTGTAGACCACGTCCTGGTAGATCTTCATCCCCTTGGCGTGGGCCGCGTTGATCAGGTCCTGGTAGGAGGCGCCGGCGGACTCCAGGCGCGGGTCGACCTTGTAGAAGTCGTAGCCGTGGTACCCGTGGTAGTCGTAGTCCGAGCGGTTGAGGACGACCGGGGTGATCCAGACGGCCGAGAAGCCGAGCCCCTTGATGTAGTCGAGCTTGTTCACCAGGCCCTTGAAGTCCCCGCGGAACATGGGGTCGTTGTTCGCCGCGTTGCCCGACTTCACGTCCTGGCTGCCGCCGCGGTTGTTGGAACGGTCACCGTCGTAGAAGCGGGCGGTGAGCACGAAGTAGATCGGGTCCTTGCGCGGGTCGGTACCCAGCGGCGTGCCGGACGTCGGCGCGGGTGCCTTCTCGCCGGTCGTGGCGGTCGCCGCGGCCGATGCGGGCGAGGTGTTCCCGGCAGCGTCGACGGCCTTCACGGTGTACGTGTAAGCGGTCTTCTCCTCAAGTCCCGTGTCGGAGTACACCGTTGAGCCGATATCGGTGACGACCGTGCCCCGGGTGCCGCCGGTGCGGGTGACCTGGTACTTGGTGACGCCCGTGTCGTCACTTGCCGCATCCCAGCTCACCACGACCGACGTGTTGGTGGCGCTCGCGGTGACGTGGGCGGGCGCGGTCGGAGCCTGCGTGTCCGGCTCCTCGGCGGCGCAGGGGTCGGTGGCGTCCTTGGTGAGCGTCCGGTCCTTCACGGTCGTGGTGCCGGTCGGGATGCTGTAGTCGGCGCTGTTGTTGTTGTCCCACACGCCGTTGCCGTTGTTGAAGGCGGCTTTCAGCGAGGTCGCCGTACCGATGTCGAGGGTCTTCTTCCACCAGCCGGTGCAGGCCGCCTCCATGCCGACGCCGGGCGCGGTCGTCCAGGACCCGCCGGCGGGCGCGTAGTGGATGTTGGCGGTGGTCCAGCCGGAGGTCGTGGTCGAGTAGTAGACCGTGGCCTGGTTGCCGCTGCCCGTTCCGCTGTCGGCGCACGGGTCGCTGTGGGCGATCACGCCGTCCTTGACGGTGATGGTGCCGGTGCCCAGGGCGTAGTTGCTGCCGCCGTTGTTGTCCCAGGTGCCGCTGCCGTTGTTGAAGGTGGCCTGCAGTCCGGCGGCCGAGCCGAGGTCGACCGTCTTCTTCACCCAGTCCGTGCAGGCCGATTCCATCCGCGTACCGGGCACGGTGGTCCAGGAACCGCCGTCCGGCGCGTAATGCAGGTACGTGGCAGGCCAGTTCTTGGTCTTCGTGTAGTAGAAGACGGTCGCCGTGTTGGAGGTCGCGGCCGTCGTCTCCATCGGTTCCATCGGTGCGGAACCCTTGGTCACAGGCGCCGCGACCAGTCCGAGCAGTCCGGCTGCAGCCACGAACACCACCAGCGGGCGTCTTGGCAGGCGTGGTGGCGTGCGTCTCATGGCAACTCCGATACGGGCCGCAGGAAAGGGACTTGACACCCAAGATCTGCAAGAAGAACCGGTAACTTCCTGAAAACTCTTGCGGCGCGGAAGCTACAGGGACATGACAGCCACGTAAAGGGGGTGCGCACGGTCGTCACGAGCGGGGTCCGGACGGCTTGTCGGCAAACGGGCGGCTCCTACGGCAGTGGCGTGCCGCCGGTCGCGTTGAGGATCTCCGCCGTGACGAAGCTCGCCTCCTGGGAGGCCAAGTAGACGTAGGCCGGGGCGAGTTCGGCGGGCTGCGCGGGGCGGCCGAGAGGGGCCTGCTTGCCGAACTCGACGGTGTCGGGCATCGTCGCCGGGATCAGGGGTGTCCACACCGGCCCGGGCGCCACCGCGTTGACGCGGATGCCGCGCTCGACGAGCATCTGCGCCAGCCCCTGGGTGAAGGTCACGATCGCGCCCTTCGTCGTGGCGTAGTCCAGCAGATGCGGACTGGGCTTGTACGCCTGCACCGACGTGGAGTTGATGACGCTGCCGCCCTCCGGGATGTGCGGCAGCGCGAACTTCGTCAGCCAGAACATCCCGTACACGTTGGTGCGCATGACCCTGTCGAACTGCTCTGTTGAGATCGCTTCTATCCCGTCCGGCTGCGACATCTGGTACGCCGCGTTGTTCACCAGGACGTCGATGCGCCCGAACTCCGCGACCGCACGCTCGATCAGCTCGCGGCAGTTGTCCTCCTCGCGTATGTCGCAGGGGACGGCGACCGCCTTGCGGCCCGCGTCCTCGACCAGCCGGGAGGTCTCCCGCGCGTCGTCCGCCTCCTCCTTGAGGTAGGTGAACAGCACGTCGGCCCCTTCACGGGCGAAGGCCAGCGCCACCGCGCGCCCGATACCGGAGTCGCCGCCGGTCACCACGGTCTTGCGGCCCTCCAGACGGCCACTGCCGCGGTAGGACTCCTCGCCGTGATCGGGGGGCGGGTCCATGGGCCCGGTCCAGCCCGGGTGCGGCTGCTCCTGCTCGGGAAAGTCGGGCTGGGGGTGCTGTGTCGTCGGGTTCTGTTGAGTGTGCTGGGAATCGGTCACGTCGGCCTCCTGGGCGCGAAACGGCACGGGACGGTTGATCGAGTTCCCCTCTCACGGCACCCGAAAAGCGGACCGCTCGCCGGCGCCCCACCCAGCCGGCGGGCACCACGCGAGGGTGCCGACAGCGGACGTCTCTCCCTCGGCGGGCACCGTGCGCGTCGCCCCGACGCCGGTCATGCGGTGCCTCGCCGGGACGACCCGACGGATAGGGTCGAGCGCGTTCGCGAGATCACCGAAGTCCTGGTTCAGGCCGCCGAGGAGCCGTCGATGCATCCCCCAGACCCACGGCATGTCGCGCGTCTCGCCGCCCATGGAACGGTAGCCGCGCACTTGTCCCTGCTGAGCGACCGCCGGCTCGGCGAGGTCGTCGCCGCGGCCGTGCCTCTCGGGTCGGGCATCGGGGGCCGGTCGGCCGAGCTGGACATCGACGGGACGCGCGTCTTCGTCAAGCAAGTGCCCCTGACGGACCTGGAGTTGCAGCCGGAGAACGTGCGGTCGACGGCGAATCTCTTCGGTCTGCCGATGTTCTATCAGTACGGGGTGGGGTCGGCGGGGTTCGGCGCTTGGCGTGAACTGGCCGTGCACACCATGACCACCCACTGGGTCCTCGGGAACGCCTACGCGGGCTTTCCGCTGATGTACCACTGGCGCATCCTGCCCGCCGCCCCTCCGGAAGGCTTCGCCGACGCGTTCGGGGGCATCGAAGGCGCGGTCGCTCACTGGGAGGGTTCCCAGGCCGTACGCGAACGACTGGAGGCCATCGGCCGCTCGTCAGCCTGCCTGGTGCTCTTCCTGGAACACGTGCCGCAGACGCTGGCCGCATGGCTGGATGACCGTCGGGGGGCCGTGCCGCAGGACGGAGGCAGCTCGGCCTACCCGTGGGTGGAGGAGTCCCTGGTGCGCGCAACCGCCTTCATGAGCGCACACGGGCTCGTCCATTTCGACGCCCACTTCCACAACATCCTGACCGATGGCCGACTGCTCTACTTCGCCGACTTCGGACTCGCCCTCAGCTCCCGCTTCGAACTCTCAGGGGGCGAGGCCGAGTTCCTCTCGAACCATCTCGTCTACGACCGCTCGCTCACCGCGACCCATCTGCTCCGCTACCACGTGCTCGACGACGTACGCGGCGATGCGGACCCCGAGGTCTTCCTGCGTGAGTGGATCGCCGGCCGCCGGCCCGAGAGGGTCCGCCCCGAGATCGCCGCGATCATCGATCGGCACGCCCGGACCGCCGTCGCCTTCAACGACTTCGCCCGCCGCCTGCTCACCGAGAGTAAACGGACCCCGTTTCCGTCGCGGTTCTGAGCCCGGAACAGAGAAGAGACCGGAGGATCGACCGCGGATTCCCTACGGGGGTGGACAGCGCGTCCCCGGGTACTCGCCTCGGATGACTGCACTGAGCACGGAAATCGCCGCATCTCTTGGCTTCCTCGGGATCGCTCCGCTCATAGCCGGCGTGATCGTCGTCGCGGGTCTGATCTGGGCGGTCAGGCTCGGGATCCGGGTCCGGCGCCGGGAGCCGGCCCCGCCCCGCCCGGAGGAGCAGCCTCGCCTCCCCGAGGACGGCCCGGTATCGGAGATCCGGGAGTACCGGGAGCCCGACGAGGTGCCCCGCAGCGGCGACCGCCTGACACCGCACCGCCTGAAGGCCCACGGCAACATCAGTTCCCGGCCGAGCCCCTCGAAGAAGCGGCCCCGGTGGGACGAGGGCAACAACGGTTCCTTCGGCAGCGGAGGCCCGGGACCCACCTGAGCCCGAGCCGGCGGAATGCGTGACGTGAACGTCGTACGGCGCACAGCGGCACGCACGCACGCACGCACGCACGCACGCACGCACCAGGAAGTACAGGGCCTCGCCCTCCCGTTGGGGTGAGGGCGGGGCCCTGCCGGGACGGGCGGTCGGCGTCAGCGCCCGCCCCGCCCGGTGTCGAGGGCGTATCGCCGCATCGCGGAGCGCTCCTCCTCGCAGGTTCCGCCCCACACCCCGAAGGCCTGTCCACTCGTGAGGGCCCAGTCCAGGCACTCACCGACCACCGGGCAGCGGGCGCAGATCTGCTTCGCCTCCCGCTCGTCCCGCAGCGCGGGCCCCGTGGTTCCGACCGGGAAGAACAGCTCGGGATCCATCTCCGCGCAAGCCGCCCTTCGCAACCACTCCATGACCGTCTCCCCTGCAGGCCGCTCCTGGTTCACCGCGTCCAGCGGGACCGCCACGTGCGGGTGCCCGCAGAACCAGGACAGAAACGGAGGGAGGCCCCGCGTCGTCGCGATCAGTGGCGGGAAGTGCACAGTCGGAGGCCACGGAGTCCGACGCAGAGCACAGCTGAGCGGACCACCGGGTGCGGCGCGTGGCGGCGGCCCGGGACGCGAGCATGGGGGCCGACCGCACACACCACCGCCGAACTATGTAGTCCCAACACATGTGCGCCCGACCTGCGTGTTCCTAGCGTGTGCCGACACATACACGTCCCCACCGAACACCTGGAAGTGGTGCACATGGCCTCCGCAGCAGCCGCTCCCCCGACGTCCGTGAACCTGAAGCGCATAGTCGCCGCCAGCCTCATCGGCACCACCATCGAGTGGTACGACTTCTTCCTGTACGGCTCGGCCGCGGCACTCGTCTTCAACAAACTGTTCTTCCCGGACTCCGACCCGCTGGTCGGCACGCTGCTGTCGTTCCTGACGTACGCGGTGGGCTTCGCCGCACGGCCGCTGGGCGCGCTCGTCTTCGGGCACTACGGCGACCGGCTCGGCCGCAAGAAGCTGCTGGTCCTGAGCCTGCTGATGATGGGAGGGGCGACGTTCGCGATCGGTCTGCTGCCCACCCACGCGACCGTCGGCGCGGCCGCGCCCGTGCTGCTCACCGCGCTGCGACTGGTGCAGGGCTTCGCGCTCGGCGGCGAGTGGGGCGGCGCCGTACTGCTGGTCTCCGAGCACGGGGACGCCAGGCGGCGCGGGTTCTGGGCATCGTGGCCGCAGACCGGGGCGCCCGCCGGACAGTTGCTCGCGACCGGCGTTCTGTCGCTGCTCACCGCCACTCTGTCCGACGCGTCCTTCACGTCCTGGGGCTGGCGCATCCCGTTCCTGCTCTCGGGCCTGCTCGTGATCGTCGGCTTGTGGATACGTCTCTCTGTCGATGAATCGCCCGTTTTCAAGCAGGCGTTGGCGCAGGCCGAGGCCCGGAAGGCCACGCAGGGCGCCGAGGCGGAGAAGTTGCCCGTGGTGTCCGTGCTGCGCAACCACTGGCGGGACATCCTGATCGCGATGGGCGCCCGCATGGCCGAGAACATCAGCTACTACGTGATCACCGCGTTCATTCTGGTCTACGCCACCACGTCGGCCGGGGTCTCCAAGCAGACGGCGCTCAACGCGGTGCTCATCGCGTCCGCCGTGCACTTCGCGGTCATTCCGGCCTGGGGCGCCCTCTCGGACCGGGTCGGGCGTCGGCCGGTGTATCTGTTGGGCGCGGCGGGAGTCGGCCTGTGGATGTTCCCGTTCTTCTCGCTCATCGACACCGGCGGCTTCGGGAACCTGGTCCTCGCCGTGACCGTGGGTCTGGTGCTGCACGGCGCGATGTACGCCCCTCAGGCCGCCTTCTTCTCCGAGATGTTCGCCACGCGGATGCGCTACTCCGGTGCCTCCATCGGCGCCCAGTTCGCCTCGGTCGCGGCGGGCGCCCCGGCTCCGCTCATCGCCACCGCGCTGCTCGCCGACTACGACAGCTCGACGCCGATCGCCCTGTACGTGATCGCGGCGGTCGTGGTGACGCTCATCGCGGTGGGAGTCGCCAAGGAAACCCGCCACCGCGACCTGGCCGAGGTGGACAGCACCACCGACGCGCGGCCGGTGGCGGCCCCGACGGCGGACGCGCACACCGCCTGACCGGCGCCCCACGGCTCTCCCCCGCTGATCCCCGTACGCTCCGGCGTACGGGGATCAGTGCCGGCCCGCGGACGACAACCGGTGCAACCGCAGCGCGAGTTGGATCTCCAGCGCGCGGGCCGGGCTCTGCCAGTCCTCGCCGAGCAGGCGGCCCACCCGCTCCAGACGCTGGGCGACGGTGTTCACATGCACGTGCAGGTCGTCCTTGGTCCGTGCGGGGCTCATGCCGGACCTGAAGTAGGCGTCGACCGTGCGCAGCAGGTCGGTACCGCGCCGTTCGTCGTAGGCGACCACCTGTCCGATGGTGCGCTCGACGAACCCGGAGATGTCCCGGTCCCCGGCGAGCAGCAGCCCCAGGAACCCGAAGTCCTCGGCGGCGGCGCCATCGCCGGCGCGACCGAGCAGACGCAGCGCTTCCAGGCAGCGCTGTCCCTCCGCATACGCGGCGGCCACGACGTCCGGGCGGGCGGCGAGGTCGCCGACGGGTGCGGAGGCTCCGACGGTGACCGCTTCGTGGACCGCGGTGCCCAGTTGTCGTGCGGTACGGCGGGCCAGATCCGTGGCGGTGTCGTCGCGGACCAGGGGCAGCAGCAGGACGGTGCCGCCGTCGCGGGCCGCGGCCAGTCCGTGCCGGGTCGCGGCGAGATGGGAGGCGGCGGACCACAGCCGCCGGCGCGCCGCGGCTTCCTGGTCGGCGTCGCAGGCCGCACCCTCCAGGCGGGCGGCCAGCACCACGTGCGTGGCGTCGAGGTCGGCGTCCAGCCGGGCCGCCCGTTCCCGCAGCAGGCGCGGGTCACGGTCGCGCGCGTCCAGCAGGTCGTCCAGCAACTCCCCGCGCACCCGTTGTTCGGCCTCGGCGGCCGAGCGTCGGGCGAGCAGGAGCAGCGAGGTGACCATCGCGGCGCGTTCCAGTGTGCGTTGGTCGACGGGATCGAGCCCCGGATGGCCGCGCAGCACGAGCGCACCGAGCAGTTCGCCTCCGGCGGACACTGCGGCCACCCAGTCGTCCCGGTGGCGCACGGCGTGGCCTTCGGCACGGGACGCCTCCAGAGCGGTGCCTGGGGCGTCGGTCGTCTCGGTGAACCGCACCGTGCCGTCGAGGCTTTCGGAGACGGCCGCGGCGACGTCGTGGACGCCACCGCCGCGCAGCACGAGCTCGGCGAGCCGGTCGTGGACGTCCGACGCGCGTTCGATCACGGCGCTGCGGTCCCGGATGATCTCGTTGGCACCGGCCAGGCGGTCGAGGGCGGAGCGGGTCTCCGCCAGCCAGTTCGCGGTGTCGATGGCCGCCGCGGCCAGGGCGGCGAACGAGCCGAGGAGTGCGATCTCCTCCCGCTCGAAGACCCGCGCACGGCGGTCCGCGGCGAACAGCACCCCGATGACGTGGTGGCCGATCATGAGCGGGACGCCGAGGATCGCCACCAGGCCCTCGTCGTGCACGCCCGCGTCGATCGTCCGGGTGTGCTGGAAGCGGTCGTCCTTGAAGTAGTCGTCGGTGACGTAGGGGCGGGCGGTCTGGGCGACGAGTCCGCCGAGGCCCTCCCCCATGCCCAGCCGCAGTTGCTGGAAGCGTGCCGCGACCGACCCCTCGGTGACCCGCATGTAGGTGTCACCCCGGTCGGCGTCGTTCAGGCTGAGGTAGGCGATGTCCGTGCTCAGCAGCGACCGGGCCCGCTGCACGATCGCCTTGAGTACGGCGTCCAGGTCGCGCAGGCCCGCCAGGTCGTGGGCGGTCTCGAAGAGGGCGGACAGCTCGGCCTCGCGGCGCCTGCGGCCCTCTATCTCCGAGCGCACGCGCAGCGCGAGCTCCTTGGCGTGTTCGAGCGCGGCGATGCGCTGGGGCGGCTGCTCCTTGAGGCGGGCGAGCAGCACGGGCTGCTCGTACGCCTCGGCGGACGCGCCCCTGGCCAGGAGCTCCAGGAACGGCGCCTCGGCGCTGCGGCTGGAGCGCTCGGCGGGCTGCACTTGATCGCGGGACATGCTCACAGGATTACCTGTCGTCGGGCCGGCACCGCCAGCCCTGTGGACAACTTCGGTGTCGAGGGTTCACCGGGTGCTCAGTGCGCCGTCCAGCCACCGTCGAGCACGAGCGAGGTGCCGGTGATGAACGATGCCTGTGGACCGCACAGGTAGGCGACCGCCTCGGCGACCTCGTCCGGTTCGATGAGCCGCTTGACCGCGCTGTCCTGCAGCAGTACCTCGGACAGGACCCGCTCCCGGGGGATGTCGTGGGCGTGGGCCTGGTCGGCGAGCTGCCGCTCGACCAGCGGGGTGCGCACATAGGCGGGGTTCACACAGTTCGAGGTGACTCCATGGGGAGCGCCTTCCAGGGCAGCGGTCTTCGACAGCCCTTCAAGACCATGTTTCGCGGCCACATAGGCCGACTTGAAAGCCGAGGCGCGCAGCCCATGCACCGAGGAGACGTTGACGATGCGGCCCCATCCCTGGCCGTACATGTGGGGCAGGGCCCCGCGGATGAGCCGGAACGGCGCCTCCAGCATCACGGTCAGCACG
This sequence comes from Streptomyces sp. NPDC005485, assembly GCF_040606085.1. Taxonomy (NCBI): domain Bacteria; kingdom Bacillati; phylum Actinomycetota; class Actinomycetes; order Kitasatosporales; family Streptomycetaceae; genus Streptomyces; species Streptomyces sp. NPDC005485. The sequence continues at coordinate 57,363 of NZ_JBEXDZ010000050.1, forward strand.
GTGTGGAAGACCTCGGGCGGGAACTCCTCCAGAGGGCGCACCAGTTGCAGTCCGGCGTTGTTCACGAGCACGTCGGTCCCCGCGGCGGCGAGTTCCGCGGCGTCGAGGTCGGTGAGGTCGAGGACCTTGGGCTCGACGGTGCCCGCGAGGCCCTGGGCCTGCTCGGCGAGTCGCTCCAGGCCGTCGGCGTCCCGGTCCACCGCTCTCACCTTGGCCCCGGCGGCGGCGAGCCGCAGCGCGCAGGCGCGGCCGATGC